>JADFHU010000023.1 GCA_022567055.1 Planctomycetota bacterium | reverse complement strand
AAAAGAACAGCAGCAGCAGAAAATGGTGCAGGCCCTGCAAAAGAATGACCGCATCCGCACCATCGGGGGCATCCTGGGTACCGTCATTGAAGTGAAAGGCAGCGAGGTTGTCCTAAAAGTCGACGAATCCACCAATACGAAGATCCGCATAAGCGCTTCAGCCGTCGCCAAAAACATGTCGAAAGACAGTGAGTGACAGCGCGCAAAGGGACCTCGCATTATTAAATGAGTCATTTATCGCTCAGATTTGCGTCGTATTCAGTCGCGCCCGATTGAGCGAAACCAGAGTTGTAGTTGGCCTACTGCGGAGGCTTTCGCGATTGAGAAGCGGCTGAAGATGACGTGAAGATGAGATGAGAAATGGATCATTTAATGATGCGCGGTTCCAACGCCCTTCTCTCCCCGTGACAGGCGTTGATCGAGGGAGTTCAACCCACTGACACTTTAGGGAACAACAATGAACAAGAATCTCATGACGAAAGTCCTTTTCATCCTGGCCGTGCTGGTCGTAGCGATCTTGATGCTCTATCCGCCCCAGGAAAAACTCAAGTGGGGCATCGATCTGGCGGGCGGCACCAGCCTGACCTATGAAATAGATACGCAGGGCCTGACGCCCGCCGAGATCAGCGGCCTGTCCACCCGGATGATCACGGTCTTCAAGGATCGGGTGGATCCTGCCAACGTGATGAATTTTGTGTGGAGACCTATCGGCGATACACGGTTCGAGGTCCAGGTGCCTCTGGCCAGCGCCGGCACTCGGGAAAAGAGAAAGGCGTATGAAGAGGCACTGAACGCTCTGTTGGCCAAGAATGTCGACGCGGTGGCCATTGGTCAGTCACTGAGGAAAGGTGAAGCGGACCGAGCAGACGACTTCAAAGCGTACGGCCAGGGGGATCCCAATTCACCCCGGACGGCGATCTTGAACACGCTGGCCCAGGCCTATGACGAATGGCAGGCGCTCGTGACCGCGCGAGACGAGCATGACGCACAGATGGCCGCTTTCGAGCAACAGATGGAGGCCAAGGGCTATGACCTGAGCAGAATCCGGAGCCAACGTGCCAATTGGATCGACGTCAATGATCAGGAGCGAGTAGACCTGCTGAGGCCCTTCGGCGATCCCAATCTCCTAGGGCCCTATGTGGACGCGTATCGACAGTGGGCGGATGCCGTCAATGGCCTGACCGACACAGCGACCGGCAAGAACGCCGCCTACCAAAACGCTCGACGCGATTTGAACAAACTTAATTTGACAGATGCCAAGGTGACTGTTTTCCTCGACCTGGCCAAAGATTCCAGAGACCGGAGGGAGGCCATTAGTCGGGTCAAGTTGTCTTTTGCAGATCGGAAGGATCTGATCGACAAGGTCATTGCCGCCTACGATGCCTACAAACCGGATAAAGGAACCCTGGACGATCCGTCTGATTTAAAGCGCATGCTCCGCGGCGCCGGTGTCCTGGAATTCCGGATTCTCCCCACCATCAGGGGTGGAGAGTTAACCTTGGACGAACGGGAGGCCTACCAAACGGCACTAGATGCCGAAGGCCCCAGGGCCGCATCCGACGCCCAGTACAAGTGGTGCGAAGTGGAAGATGCGAGCGAAGAGTCGGTCAATAGCTGGACCTTCAGCACCGAGGCAATCGTCGGAGAATTCGGCGAGCGGTTTTTCATCCTGGCCTCCAACGAAGTGGGCCAGTGCCTGTTGCACGGCGGCGGAGAGAAAAAGTGGAAGTTGGAACGGTCACATCCCACCAGCGATCAAATGGGTCGACGGGCCATCGCCTTTTCCCTCGATGATCGGGGGGCGGTCCTGTTTGCAAGCCTGACCGGCGACAACATCAATCGCCCCCTCTGCATTCTCTTGGATGACAGGGCGATTTCGGCGCCCAACATCAATAGTCGCATCTACAAGAATGGGATCATTGAGGGCAGTTACACGGAAACAGCCGTCAACGACCTGGTCAACAAGCTCAATGCGGGCTCTCTCCCCGCCAGGCTCATTCCTCAGCCCATATCCGAGAAGAGCATCGGGTCCTCCCTGGGCGAAGCGAGTCGCAAAAAAGGGGTCTATGCCGGCATCCTCGGCCTCACGGTCGTACTCGCGTTCATGCTGGTCTACTACATGAAGGCCGGCGCCATTGCCGACTTCGCCCTCGTCATGAACATTCTGGTCGTGCTGGGCATCATGGCCTTCATCGACGCCACCTTTACGCTGCCGGGCATCGCCGGCATTATCTTGACGATCGGCATGAGCGTGGACGCCAATGTGCTGATCTTCGAGCGGATTCGTGAAGAAGGTGAGAAGGGGGCCGCACTGAACACGGCCATCAAGAACGGATATGACCGAGCCTTTTGGACCATTTTTGATGCCAACCTGACCACCTTCATTACCGCCGCCATCTTATATGCGGTTGCTACCGAAGAGGTGAAGGGATTCGCGATCGTGTTGATGTTGGGTATCGGATCCAGCATGTTCACGGCCCTCTTCGTCACCCGCTGGCTCTTCGACCTCCTGAGCGTCAACGGCTTGATCAAAGACAAGCTCTTGATGCTGCGGCTGATTCATCAGCCCAATATCGACTGGATGGGTCTCAGACGCGTGTTCTTTCCCCTGTCGGCCTGTCTCATGCTGGGAGGCCTCGTCCTCTTCTTCATCACCCCCGACAAGTATGACATCGAATTCACGGGCGGCACGTCGGCGACCGTTGACTTCAAGAATGACGAGGAGATAGAGATCGACCGCAGCCTGGTCCAGCAGCGCTTGGCCGAGGCGGGTCTCGTCGCGAACGTTGTCACCGTGGGCGACGATCCCAATGACAAGATGTTTGCAGTCACCACGGTCGAGACCAACAAGACCGTCGCCACGGTGACCTTTGGGCAGAGCCCACCCAGTGTAGAGGACGCCCGCAAACAGATCGTCCTTGCGGCAAGCATAGTCCACGGGACTCTAAACAACCTCAAGGTGGAGGAGGGGGAGGATGGGCCGCCCCATCGCCTCGAGGTGAGTACCAGCCAGGTCAATCCCTCGCTGGTCAAAAACGTGTTGGAGGCGGCCTTCCCCGGGGAGCAGGTCTCCGACCCCAACACCAACGAGGTAGTGAACAACCTGATCAAGTCCACCTTTGGTGACGAACTGGAGACTCAGACGAACCTGGGCCCCGAGATCGTCCGGCCGGTGGTAAAAATCACGCAAGAGTTGGCAGACGCCAATCCCATACTGGGCGCGTCGGTGGGTGGCATCAAGATTGAGGTTCGGCTCCGTCAGGCAGCCACCGCCAAAGAGCTCCACGACCGACTCTCCGATATCCGCTTCAAGCCCGACCTGGCCGATCTGGACTTTTACCGCTCTAGCCTGCTGACCAAGGATCTCTCCGAGCCCAAAGAAGACGAGCCGATGCAGACCTTCCACTTCGTGAGTCTACCGACAGATGCGGGGCTGCGGGAGTTGAGCACGGACGAGTGGGATAGATTCCAGAGCAACGAAGAGAGACGTTTGCTCGCGGCGGCCCGTCTGGAGGGCTCGCTGCCCCAGGTGATTCAGATCGATCCTTCGATTGGCGGTGAGCAAAAAACGCGGGCACTGATTGCGATCTTTCTCTCGTTTTCGGCCATCGTGACCTACATCTGGGTGCGTTTTGGGGATCTTCGTTATGGATTGGCCGCGATCGCCGCCCTGGTGCACGACGTCTGCATCACGCTGGGAGTCGTGACCGCCTGCTCCTACATTGCGGGCACCACGATGGGAGACCTGCTGCTGATCATGGATTTCAAGATCAGCCTGGCCATGGTGGCCGCATTTCTCACCCTCATCGGCTATTCGCTCAACGACACCATCGTGATCTTCGACCGCATCCGAGAGAATCGCAAGAAGGCGCAGATGACTCCGCAGACGATCACGACCAGCATCAACCAGACGGTTTCACGCACGATCCTCACCTCCCTGACGACCTTCGTGGTGGTGTTGATCATGTACATCTTCGGCGGCGAAGGTCTGCGACCCTTTACCTTTGCCATCGGCTTCGGTGTGATCGTCGGAACCTATTCCTCCGTGGCCATCGCGGCGCCCATCCTGTTGATCGGCGAAAAGGCCGCTGCCAAAGAGGGATAGCGGGGTGGACCCCAGGGCGATCGCAGCTTGAATCAGTGATCAGTAGTCAGTAATCAGTAGTCGGTCTCCTCAGGGATCGGCAGGCAGGCTAATTCCCGGTGCGTCATGCAGAAGGACTTTAAAGTCGGAATGATGGTGGGAATGGTCGCGTTGCTGGCAGCCGTGGTCTGGCTCTCGACCCGCCAGGGTCTCGGCACTCAGGCGAGACTTGAAAGAACGCACGGCCAACTGCTCGCCCGCCAGCGACCCAACCATAGCGCCTCGCCCGCCACGGTTCCCTCCGAGCCAAACGACAACGCCGGGGCGCCGCTCGCGCAAGAGACTCAACCCGATGCACCTGAAAGACCGTTGACTCCGCCCAGTCAGAAGCCGTTCCCCCTGCGAAACACGCCGGTTGAGACACGTCAGAAGATCAAGACCAACCTCCTGCACATCGTCCGCTCGGGAGAAACGCTGTCTGAAATTGCCCAAGACTACCTCGGATCCAGCCGCCACTGGCGCAGACTCCTCGAAGCCAACCGACAGGTCCTCACCGACCCCAACAAGATCCGTCCCGGGATGAAAATCGTGGTCCCGCGGGAGTAGGCCACGGCGAGTCTGAACGTTCCGATTCGTCCTTAGGAGACCCACCCATCGACACCACGAGACTCATCTCGGTAGGATTGGTGTTTGCCTTGGCAAGCACCTCCTCTGGCGGCGTGCAACGCTTTAGGGGAACCAGCGACGCCTCCGCCGCGATCTCCCTCGGCAAGGATCTGATCCTCGTGGCAGACGATGAAAACAACCACTTACGCTGTTATTCAACGTCTGCAGGCGGTCGCCCCACCGCCACGTTCGACATGACCGAGTCGCTCGGCGTAGACCCGCGCTACCCCGAAGTCGATATCGAAGGGGCGGTGCGGGTGGGTGACCGAGTCTATTGGATCAGTTCTCACGGCAGGAACAAGAGCGGCAAGTTCCGCAGCAGTCGACATCGGTTCTTCGCCACCAAAATCAAACGGAAGGGCCTAGAGGTGACGCTGGTTCCCGAGGGCCGGGTCTACACCTCCCTGGAGCGGGACCTGGTTGCGCTAAAGGAGGCAAGCGAACTGGGTCTGGATCGGGCCGCCGGCAGGACGCCCTCGCGCTCGGAGCGAGAGAGGCTCGCGCCCAAGCGAGAAGGCCTCAACATCGAAGGCCTCTGTGCGTCTGCCGACGGGCGGACCCTCTACATCGGATTTCGCAATCCCCGACCTGACGAGCACGCACTGGTGGTGCCCCTGACAAATCCAGCCGCGGTTATCGAGAAAGGGGAAAAAGCTCGGTTGGGCCAGCCCTTGCTCTGGGATCTCGACAACCTCGGCATCCGGGCCATGACCTATTCACCCCACCACCGGGCTCTATTCGTGGTGGCCGGACCACACAGCGGCCAGCAGCGATTTGCCTTGTATCGTTGGTCGGGAGATCATGTGGATCCTCCGCGACGTGTCTGTTCGCTCGACGATGTCGCCGCAGAATTCACGCCGGAGGCCCTGGTGGCCTTCGAGGACAGCGACCGACTCTACCTCTTGAGTGATGACGGAACACGCCTGGTGTCCGTGAGCGGACCCCAGGAATGCCTCCCGGGACACTGGCTCCCCCAGGGCAAGTCCCAAAACAAGCACTTACTCGACGCAGACCGGAAGACCTTCAGAGGGAGTTGGGTGACAGTGGAGTAGGTTGACAATCGGTTCTCCACTGCCAGATAACGGTCTAAAGCGTGACGTGGGGGGGCGCAGACCCCAGTCCGGCACGCCACACGGATCCACTGTGGGGGTGGGAAACATTGAGGCATCCGTCCATAAAATGAAGCGAACCCCGGCCCTGTTTCACCGCGGTTCACTTCAGTGTCCACGAGAGGGTCACTAGATTCCGGCTAACGTGTGCGGCCTCCCACTGTAATCCGCACAGTCTCGGACAGGGCTGAATCACCGGCATCATCGAAGGCCCTGGCGCTAACTATAAAGAGGCGGGGATCAGATTCACACGTCCCAGTTTCACGCCCTTTAGGCTCACCATCTGCCCCCCGACTAGATTGATCTGCGCTACCGTTCCTCTTAACGCTATGATCTCCAGACAGTCGTGGTGATCCAGATGCACGTGCAACGTGGAAATAGTCACCAATAGATTGGAATGCTGCAGGTGAAGCAGACGCTCGGTCAGCTTGGCCACATGGTGGTCATAGACCAAAAAGACGACGCCTACGGCCGGGGCATCATCCACCTCGCTCCGCGCCTGACTGAGTTCTCCCCGAATCAGATCCCTCAGGGCCTCCGAACGGTTCTTATAGCCTTTCTTGGCGATCAGAGCGTCATATGCCGCCAACAAGTCGGCTTCCAGCGATACACCAATCCGTTCCACCTTGTCCATGCCGCGTCTCCTACTGTGGGTCATGCCTGCCATTCTAGGTCGTTATGAATCTGTTGAAAAGAGCCGATTTGGTGCTTGCCGTCGTGTTACTGAATTGATATTCTTATGCGCGAACTGTCAATCGTCCTGAGGCAGACATCACTATGCACATGGCCAATGAACTCATCTCGATTCCCGTGGCCACCGGCGCGATGGCATTGTCCGCCGGTGCCCTAGGGTGTATTTGCCGAAAAATGGCCTCTGTACCCGTGCGCACCATGACGCTCATGGGCGTCCTAGGTGCCTTTGTCTTTGCCGCTCAGATGATCAACGTTCCCCTGCTAGGCCTGGCGGGGGCCAGCGGACATCTCAATGGCGCCGTGCTCTTGACCATCCTGCTGGGACCGCACGCCGCCGCTCTGGCGATGTCTTCCGTTGTCGTCGTGCAATGCCTCCTCTTTCAGGATGGAGGACTGCTGGCCCTGGGCTGCAACCTCATGAACTTGGCGATCCTGCCCGCCTATGTCGGGTACGGGCTATACAGCTTGTTGAGGGCTCGGTCCGCTGCCGTTTGGCGCGTCGACGCCGGCGCCGCGGTGGCCGCTCTGGTGACCGTGCAACTGAGCGCCCTGTTGGTCGTCGGGCAAGTCAAGCTGTCCTCCACGGTGATGCTCCCCATCGGATCGTTCCTCATCAGCATGCTGGGCGTCCACCTCGCCGTGGGTGTGTTGGAAGCCCTGTTGACGGTAGCGGTGTTGCGATACCTGCGCCGGGTCAAACCCGATCTGGTCATGCACAACCGTTTGGGGTTTGATCGTCTGGGCGGCAGGCAGGCCGTCGCCGGCTTTGCCATTGGGGCATTGCTCTTGGGTGGGGGCGCCTCTCTCTTGGCCTCCGACAGGCCGGATGGATTGGAGTGGAGTTATGCGCGACACGCCGGTCCGGCGGGGACTGAGTCTCCCAGGGGCACCCCAAGCGAAACGGTGGTTGCGGTGGATGACCTCCACTCGAGACTGGCTCCACTGCCCGATTACGGGATCAGGAACGCTCCGCTAGGCCAAGCAAACACACCGGGATCGAATCCCCAAGCGGGCTGGACCAGTTTTGCCGGGGTGGTGGGCACGCTGACCCTGATGCTGCTGCGCTGGTCGGGCGGACAGCTCCTCAAGAGACGTCGGCTGCAGGACGCACATTCCTAGCGCGGTTCCTTACCTCACATGCACCACGCCCGCATCGACAGGATGGCCTATCAGGATTCTTGGGTGCATCGGCTGGACCCGCGCAGCAAGCTCTGTGTCACCCTGCTCTTCACCGCGGTTGTCCTCTCTTTGCCGCGGCTGGCGGTGAGTCCGGTGCTCTGTTTTGCGCTGGGTCCCTTTGCACTGCTGGTCCTTGCCGACGTGCCTCTCGGCGCCGTGATGAAGCAGACGCTGCGCGCCAGCCCATTCGTGCTACTGTTGGGACTCGCGTGCCCCTACTACGACAGGAGCCCCATGCGCGTCGACTTCGGCCCGCTCACCTGGGAGACGACCACCGGCTGGATCCGTTGTGGTTCTATCTACGCCAAATACTGCGTGAGCATGTTAGCCCTGCTCTGCCTGGGTTCAACCACCCGCTTTGCCGATCTGCTCATGGGCCTGCAAAGGCTCAAGGTGCCGCAGGTGTTGGTCACGCAATTGGGCTTTCTCTATCGACAACTCTTTGTCCTGGTTGACCAGGCCCATCGTCTAAGACGGGCGCGTCAAACCCGCAACATGGGCTTTTTGGGATTGAGCAAGGAAATCTCCCTTGCCGGATCCATGCTGGGCGCCCTGCTCTTTCGCAGTCTGGACCGTGCGGAACGCGTCGGCCTCGCCATGCACGCACGGGGCTTCTCGGGCCGGTGGAGTAGCACCACTGCAACTAGACTGGAACCTGCCGACTGGCAGTTCTTCGGGCTATCTCTGGCATTCGTTGGGGGCCTCATTCTACTTCTTCGCGGCACCCTGTTTTAGGACAGCCTCAGAGCACACCATGAGCACCGCCGCACTGAAGATCGTCAATTACTCCTACCACTATCCCGACGGCACGGTCGCTCTGGAAAACATTTCGCTGACCATCCGCCACGGCGAAAGGGTGGTCATCATTGGCCCCAACGGGGCGGGAAAATCTTCTCTCCTGCTGGGCATGGCCGGCTTTGCCCGGGGCGAGGGCCAGATCTGGGTCGATGGTGTAGAGGTAGGCAAGAAGACCTTAAAGACCATCCGTCGCGTCATTGGCTGTTGCCTGGAAAACCCCGATGATCAACTCTTCATGCCCACGCTGCGGGACGACGTGGGCTTTGGTCCTCTGAACATGGGACTCTCGGCTGAGCAGATTCAAGAGCGAGTCGATCAGGCACTTTCGGCGGTAGGTCTGTTGGCGCAGGCAGACAGGCCACCCCATCATCTGTCGGCGGGACAGAAAAGGGTTGCGGCCCTGGCGACGGTGCTCTCGATGGATCCCAAGATCCTCACCTTCGACGAGCCGGACGGCAGCTTGGACCCGAGACAGCGCAACGGGCTGATCGAGCTGCTCACCGGGCTTGAGCAGACCCTCATCATCGCCACTTGCAACATGAAGTTTGCCTACGCCATTGGCGACCGGGTCATTCTAATAGATGGGGGACAAATCGTCGCCGACGGGACACCGGACGGGGTCATGCTGGACCCGATGCTGATGGTCGAGCATGGATTGGAGCTGCCTAGTTGATCTGAAGCCTGCGTCGGATGGAATGGGCCCAACGGCGGCAATGCATCTGGGCCGCCATCAAGAATCCACAGACCACCAGCCAGAAGCCGGCGAAACGCAGATAGTGGAGAATCAAAGGCAAGAGTTCGGTCGACTTCTGCGCGCAGGCCAGGACCAGGTCTTCCGGTCGATAGAGATACCCGCACACAAGCGAATCGAAGATGACCTGCCAGGGCAGAAGCAAGACGAGCATGATCAAGGACATGAAAAAGGCCCGGCAGATATGACGAATCCCTCCGAGACGGCCAACGATGGTGATCGTCATGCTGAAGAGCAAGGTGAGACAGAAGAGAAATCCGCTCAACAACATGAGTCCATTCGCGATCCTAAGGGTCTTTGTCAAGCAAGCCAGATCGAATGCCTTCAGAAAACTCGGCGCCGAAGGATCGGGCGCCTCATTGGGCTCGGCGACTTCCGCAACGAGTGGCTGGGTCGCATTGGCGTCTGCAACCAGAGCCTCGGGTGAGACGAAGGCCGATGCGTCGAGTCCCTCTGCCTCAGGCTTGGCTTTGATGATTCCCTGATCGATGAGCCAGAAACCCCCTTGTACGACCAACAGACACAAGATCAAGAGGGTCAGAAACACGTTTTTCCCAGCCCGAAATACGGCAATGGCTTCCAGAGAATCTGTCACCTCAACCATGTCCGTCGATTCACTCGAATTGTCACTCATCGTCTGGCACCTCTTCATGGCACCCCATCCCTGGGTCAACACTTTATTGTCTAATTCAAGGCCCTTTATTGCAAGATAATTGTTTGAATCGCGAGAATCGCTCGGTTGCCGCAATGGCCTCGGAAAAGCCCGGACAGACGGCAGACACCTGCTGAAGATTCTCGGCCTGCAGCGAATCGGGTCCCTCTTTATGCAGAAAGATGAATCCCAGGGGGCGACACCCGCAAGACAGGGGAATGGTTGCCAGACAGTACTTTTCGGTCACGCCCGCGTTTACCTGCAACCCCAGTGCCAACAGATTCTCCAGCGAATTGATCCGGTTGGCACTGCAGATGGCTCGACACACCGACTCCTCCAGAAGGGCCTCCAATCGGCTCGGCTGGATTGCCTGTGGTTCGTAGGGGACTTCCTTGCAGCCCTCAGACCCTTTCAGAAAGAAAGACACCGATACCTGGGGGAGTTCCCCCCCTATGTGCTCGGATGCCGTGCGGAGTATCTGGGTCAAGTCCGACACCCCCAGAAGGGACCTGTAGAGAGCGGCTGCGAAACGGAGGGTCTCCAGCCGGCTGATAAAACTTCGCTGCGCTTCAACCAGGTCGTGACATAGAATGTCAACTTTCTTCGCCTGTGTCTTGCGTTCCCTATTGAGTTCTCGAATCATGCGGCGCAAGCGTGCGTGCCTTTTGCTTTTGTGATGCATCAACACCTCACATGGTTTAAACTGGGTGGCTCCTCGACCCATTTACTCGACACGCACAACAGTGTCCTTTAGAGTTAAATAGGCATATCGGGACAATCCCCTAGAGCCCGATAAACAGCAACGTATCAGATCTGGTCGAATCAGGCGAATCCCCGGCAGAGCGAACGCGCTGCGATCCCCCCGTACCCCCTGTGAGGGGGTAGCGCATTCTAGGACTTGCACACAGATCCTCTCAAGACACGGGGAGTGTCACGGTGACGGTCGTGCCTTGATCTTTCTGGCTGGAGAGGGAGAGGGTCCCGCTATTGAGGTCGATCACGCGGGCGGCATAGGCCAGTCCCATCCCCCGTTGACGTCCAGCAGACTTCGCACTGAAAAAGGGCGTCGTCGCATGTTCCAGAGTCAGCGCATCCATGCCGCACCCATGGTCGCGGATCGAGAATTGCACTTCGGCACCGGATGCGCCGGGCGTGACATCAAGGCTCACGTCCCCGCCTTCCTCCGGAGTGGACTCGACCGCATTGACCAGGATATTGGCCAGCGCCGACACAATCTGCCCCGAGTCGATGTAGATGCGATCAACCGACTCCGACAGAGTCGGCGACACCGCAAGCTCCTCTCGTCCCGATTTGAGTGCGGCCAACTGCACGGCCTCTTCAATGACCTGGGTGATCTCGATCTTCTGCGGCCGCGGCTGAGGGGGCTCGGCGAAGGAAATCAGATCCTCGACCATCTCGGACATCTCGTGGGCGTTATCCGCGATCTGCTGGAGGGATCGAACGCGTTCCTCATCACGCTCGGCAGCCAGCAGCAGTTGGGCGCGTCCGAAAATGACCGAGAGTGGATTGTTGAGTTCATGCGCAAAACCCGCGGCCATCTCGGCCAAGGCGTTAAACCAGCCACGCCGCTCGGGTTGACGCGGCAGGAGGGTCTCCGGCCGCGTCAGGGAAGCAAAGTCCTCGGCAAAACGCTCCTGTTCGTCACGTGACAACGCGAGTTCCAAGACCTTTCGCCCCAGGTGCGCGCTCTCGGCAAAACGCGTCGCAAGATCGTCTGCATCTTGCGGATAGCCTAGCTCGAAGAGGAGGCCGGAACGATGCTCCGGTGACAAGACGACATACGCCGATCGGTCCCGGGAAAACGCCTTGCCGATCCTATCCCAGACTCGTTCCAGCGCCTCCTCGTCCTCCGGCAACAGGGCATGCCGGCTCAGTCGTCGAAACAGGGGTTCATCGTTTTGATCGCCTTCCAGGAGCAGTCGTTGGGCGCCGTTTAGCTCATCTATTAGGACCGCCTCGAGCAGGCCGGGTGATGCCGGCGATTCAAAAAAGATGAGCACCTTGCCGGTCTGATACTGTCGCTGCCAGCATCGGGCGAATTCCTCGACAAGGTCGATGGCATCCATACCCTCGCGAATGCCCTTTAAAAATGCCATGAAGAACTCGAGTTGATCCTCGACCCGGTCCCGGCCTGCCTTCTGTTGGGAAAGAGTCATCTTTTCTCTGCTAAGCCGAGCTGCTCCCCGGATGGACAAACGCGACAGCCGCTGGAAGGGATTCCGCATATCCAGTTTCAGCGACACTGCCTTCTCCTGGACGGCATCTTCCAAATTGTCGTGAATTTCGGTGAGGAGAGAACTGTCTACCGACAGCAAGGCCGCGAGGCGTCGCAAATCCAGCGTCCGGTCGAAGCTGCCCGATCTGCCGATCTGCAAAGATTTCACCATGACATCCGCGCAGTAGACGATACGAGCCATATCGGCATAGCCCGATGGATTCTCGACAAGCGCCATGTCACTGTGATGCAGCCATATGGCTGTCTGCAGGGGCGCAGGCAGTCGCCATCGCCGCGCGAGGTGTTTTCCGATCACGCCATGATCCAGCCCCAAGGACGCCTTCTCCAGAGGCACGGAACTCATCCCCTCCTGCAGACTTTGGCTCACAATGCCGGCGAAACCCAGCGGCATCAACTGATGCAACGCCATCTTGCCGATGTCATGCAAAAGACCCGCCAGGTAGGCCAGACGAACAGGCGTTCCCACCACCATGGCCTGAGCGATCTTCCGGGCGCACACCGCTACGGCCAAACTGTGAAGCACCAGGTCCTCGCGGGGCAACACCAGACAGTCGCTGGGAACATCGTCCGGTGTATCCAGGTGGTAGAGGTCCAGGGAAAGCACCGCCGTGCGGACCTCATCTTCCGGGAGGCGACCCAGTACCTGCGTGAGAGAGAACCCCCGCTCCTCCACATCCGCACCCAGGTCGTGAGCAAGTGACAGGACACACACCGCCAAGGCGGGCGAGACCTCCACGAGATCGACCAATTGTGTCGAGGAAAAGGGGTCTTCAAAGAGGATCGCGGTGGCCTCTGCCGCAACGCTGGGAAGCACCGCAAGAGAACTGAGCCCGCTCAGCGCAAGCTTAACCCTACGTGCGTCCTCTGCGCGGCCACTCTTATCGACCATCACACCGCCTCTGCTCGTACTGTGCAACATTCATTCTGACGGGTTCTCTCTTGTGGCAGCAGGCCACCTGCTGGCACGGCGAGATAACCCATCATTATGCCTGTTGCAGAACACGAGTGACCTACACCAACTGCAAACACTCTGTAATTTTCCCTAGCAGGGTGTCAATGTCGAAGGGCTTTCTGATGAAGTCTTCAGCCCCGGACTTGAGCAATTGATCGATCTCTTCCTGCCTGATCACGCCACTGACTATCACGATCTTGATGTCTTCAAACTCGGGATCCTTCTTGATGGTTTGACAGACGACGTTGCCATTGACATCCGGAAGCATGTAGTCCAGGAGGATCAGGTCCGGTCTGAATTGTTGCGTGGCGATCCCCGCTTCATATCCGCTCGATGCCGACCGCAACTCAAAACGACTGTCACGGGTCAAGACCTCGGTGATCAACTCCACGATCTCGACATCATCATCGACAACCAGCACCTTCTTCTTTCCCGACTCGAGATTGTCGAGGGGAATATTGTTGTCCTTCATGAACTTGAGCAAGCTCACGCGTGGAATCCGCCTAAACTTCGAACCCGGAACTCGGAATCCCTCTAAGCGGCCTGTGTCAAAACAACGAATGATAGTTTGCTGACTGACGCGGCAGACTTCAGCTGCCTCTCCTGTGGTGAATAGGTCCTTCATTCTCATCCCTTCCTTCTTAAATTAGCCAACTCCTTTTGACAAAAGGCAATCCAGTTTGCCTTTTCCAAGTAACTTAACGAGGAAGTGAGGAAGTGTCAAGGACAAAAGAAAACGAAAACCTCGTTTGTTGAGCGGAAGATCCCCATCCTCTTCATCCCCCCGGTTGATCCCCTCTTGACAAACAGGGACCTCCCATGGGTAGTGTCGGAAAATGCCACGCTTAGCCTCCTCAGTGGCTCTCGGGAATGAGAGGACTGCGTCAAGTTGGGAAAAGAATCCGCACGGACCTCGGCCCGTAGCAGGTGAGGCCAACCGGCAGGCCCACGATTTAGAAACTGTAACGAGCACCCACGGTGGCCCAGGCCTCGTTGTTTGGATTAACGCTCCTCTCCATGCTGATCTGATAATTGAGAGAAGGGACCAAGACAATGCCATAGCCGAGATCAACGTCCGTCGTTGCCCCGATCACCGCGTGGGACCAGCTGTGGTCGACGTCTGCATTGAAGGGGCTGACGCCATCGTTGTAGACCAACTCAGAGTGTAACTTGAACACCTGTTCCGGCGTATCGGGGAAGGCGCCGGGAACCGCAAAGCTGTAATCGAGCATCAAGAAATGGAGAAAACCGGAGGCGTTGGACCCGACGCCGGACGAGCCTGAAAAGGCGGGCCACATCCCCACGAGTGCATAGCTGGGGACGAGGTTTTTCATGCCGGTCAAGTTGGGCCACGAAAGCATGCCGTGCACCTCCTCCAGGTCCCTCTGCTTCTTGTACAACCCCGGGTAATTGTAGTGAACCCACCCAATCCTATAGGCCGCGGCGAATATCTCACCGGGAAACATGGAATCGGCATAGTAGACCGTAAAATCCAGGCGCTCCTCGTTTGTGTGGCCGATGCCCGTGGCCACGTGTCCCGCAAACCCCACCCCGATTCCGCTGCCCATGATATCTGTGAGTCCGGCCGTGACTTGCAGCGCCGGGTCGTCGCCGTAAATGTCAAACCCGCGCCAAATATACTTACTCTGATAGGTCACCTCGACCGCCCCATGCACGTCCATTCCGAATCCCAGCAGCTCGGAATCATTGGGCCGAGACATTCCGATTCCAGGACACAGCGCAGCGATGGCGACGCAAAACAGCATGTTTCTCATTTCACTAGCTCCCAAAGCGTTGAACAATCCAGGCTGGCTCCGACAGTCGGCGGGGTATAGATCGCCAACGGTTTATTATAACTCAATGGGCTGGACCTGTCAATCCACTTCAACCGCTAGCAGCAAAGGCCTCGTCCGATAAGACCAGGCGTGTCGGTCCAGGCCAGGCGCTTTCTCTTCTGTCCCACTCCACAAAGGGCCACAGGATCGCGCGTGGGATGGCCTTATTGACTTGCAGTCGGAATTGATGACTGGTACAGTGCACGCTGCCAATTCCCCGATGCCGTCTGAGCGCACAGCATTGGCCATAACAGGCGACCGAAATCCAAAGGAAACCGAAGCAGATGACGGCAGTGGCAGTCTTGATGGGCTCCGATAGCGACATGAGCACGATGACTCACTGCGTGGAGCAGTTGCGGGAGTTTGGCATTGATCCTGTCGTGCGCATCATTTCCGCCCACCGGACACCCAACGTGGCAGACGATTTCGCCAAGTCGGCTGCCGACAAGGGCATACACGTGATCATCGCAGCAGCCGGTATGGCTGCCCATCTAGCCGGAGCCCTCGCCAGCAGGACAACGATTCCCATCATTGGCGTCCCCTTACCTTCGGGATTGGGTCTGGGCGGCATGGACGCGCTGCTGAGCACGGTGCAAATGCCTCCGGGTGTCCCGGTGGCAACCATGTCCCTGGGCAAAGCGGGCGCCAAGAATGCAGCAATCTTTGCGGTGCAAATTCTGGCTCTAGCGGATGAAGCGCTGGCCAAGAAACTTCGCCTGTTCAAAGCGCAACAACGGGAAGCCGTCATAAAGAAAGATGCCAGCCTCCAACAACCCACTTCGCCTTAGGCGCTATCTGAAAACTCCCTGCAACCGCACGCGTCCCACATCGAAAGGCCTTATCAGTATTATAAATGGCGATTGCCCGACCCAAGTGACACTTCTCTCCAAAGGGGCCTAGTAAGGCACACCTGTTGATTGCGCTTCGGATTGTGAATACTGCCAACTCCCCTGGCCTCAGAGGCCCGTTCTCCAAAAAGGATAAGCTGACGCAATTCGTCAAACTTCTCTTTAGTGCCCATGAAAATGTACGCGGAAATGTAGAGAGTTTTGATTGCTGCAGCCGATCTATTTAATTATAGTGGCCGGCTCTGGCAGTGCCAAGGGATTCGATCGCCTGTCAGGCTGGGAAACGATCTTGCATTGAAGCTCAGCGAAATAAGTATGTCAGGGACGGTGCGATGGCGAATCAACTACGGGTCTGGAAAGTCTTAATCGTATTATTGATCTCGATGACAAGCGGTGCCATCATCTTGATGTCACTGAGCGCGGGCCCGCTTTCGGCAGGTCCCTTCTGTCTTTCCAGTTACTACAGACTCGTTTCCGCAGACACCGCCATTCATTCCAAAGCCACCCAGTCTCATGATCGATGGAAACGCATCGAAATCTTCTACAGCGAAACGCGCATGGGCGGAATTGAGTGGTTGGCGTCTATTAACGGATTCAAGGACGCCAAAGAGTTAGACTGCCACTTCGTGATCTGCAATGGGCATGGCGGCAAGGATGGCCAGATTCAGCCCACCGAAAAATGGCAAGAACAGGCCTCTGTCAAGCCCCAACGAAACTGGCATAGCGGACAGGAGACGATTCGAGTCTGTGTGATCGCCTCGGGGGTATCCTGTCACCCCACCGATTGTCAGATCAAACGGGTAGACTCCTTGGTCCAGGCCCTATCGCGACGATTCGACATCCCCTCCAACACCATCCACTACCCAGGCGATATGAGCCGGGGCCCTTCCTATTAGGCGTCACCCTCAAGGAAGACCTGGGGCCAGTTTAGTGCGGTTTAGTGCAGAGGGGGTAATACGGGCGACAAGGGTGGTATTGGGGAGTTGGGATAACTACAAACCGGCGTCCAGCATATGCATGGCGGCTTCTCTGATCCGACCTGGACTGTCAAGCTCCCCTGCGGCAATCAACTCTTTGGCTCTTTCGACAGCGCTGCCTGTCGTATCAGAGGCAACCAGTGCCTTTCCGATAAGATCGCTGAACGCCACTTGCACATCGACGTCCGGATCCGATAGGGGCATTGCCCCGAGGTCTTTCTCTCTCCTCGGAACCCGCTGCTGTGCCAACGCCTCTTGTGTCTGACTGGCCTGTATGTGCTTAATCATCGGTTTCTGATCCCATATCGAATCTCTTTATGTCTTATCGCAGATCCCCGAAAAAACTTTAGGGCTTTTCGAAGATTGCCGGTCCCTTAGAGGGTGTTTTAAAAGATGCTCTGGCTTCGCCCGGCTGCAAAGCCCCATGGCTTTGTCGGCCTGCATCGACGATAGAACCAACATCGCCTGCTTCGGCCTTCGCGCCCCGGGCCTTTTCGCTCGGGCTCGAGCCGACGATCCTCTTTTAAAACACCCTCTTAGAGCGTCTCCCCAACTTCATAGGCAACGAACTGAATAAACTTGCGGCCACTCACCACAACCAACGCCTCAGCGCCGGCAGCCTCACTCATGCCATTCTTCCCCGCCATATGCTTTCGAATCCTCGCACAGGTGCCTTCATCCGTACCATCCCAGACCTGTTCAACCGCCCAGAGGAGTTTGCCATCAC
>JADFHU010000497.1 GCA_022567055.1 Planctomycetota bacterium | reverse complement strand
CCTTCTGCATGAAAAACGACAGAGATCAGCAGGAATCACGCCCTGAAGATGAAGCCTCGGCCCACCGCGATCCGCCCATCACCCTGCGACAGTCCCTAAGACATCTCGGCCCCGGCATGATCATCGCCGCTGCCATTGTGGGATCCGGCGAACTGATCGCCACGACCAAGGTGGGCGCGGAGGCAGGGTACCAGCTCTTGTGGCTCATCTTGATTGGGTGTGGGATCAAGGTGTTCACTCAAGTTGAGTTCGGCCGTTATACCATTACCTGGAATCAAACGTCACTGAGGGCCTTGGACTCCGTACCGGGTCCCCGCTGGCGTGTCAATTGGTTGGTCTGGTACTGGGTCGTGGTGATGGTCCTCACGCTCTCACAGATGGGAGGCATCCTCGGCGCTATCGGCCAGACGCTGACCATTGCCCAGCCCATCACTCAGCAAGGCGCAGACTACAACCGGCTGCAGGACGACGCGATTCGGGGGGAGCGCGTGACTTTGGAGATGTCCCAGGCCCGCGGCGAGGAGGCGTCCTCCAGCACCGCGCAGCGGGATGCAATGGATGCCAAGGAACAGCTTGACAATGCCGAGGAACCCTTGGATGTCCGTATCTGGGCCGCCATCATCGCGGTCCTCACCTCTGCCATCCTATACTTTGGTCGCTACTCTCTCATCCAGACCTTTGCCACCGCGATGGTCGTCTCCTTCACAGTGATCACGGTGATCACCGTTTGTCTCTTGCAAACGAAGCCGGACTGGGCCGTCCGAGGAGAGGATATCATACTGGGACTCAGCTTTCGCCTTCCCGAGGTCGTGGAGGGTGTCACGGCCAACCCGCTGGCAACGGCTCTGGCGGCCTTCGGCATCATCGGCATCGGCGCCGCGGAACTGATCATTTACCCCTACTGGGTCCTGGAAAAGGGCTACGCCCGGTTCACCGGACCTCGTGATGAGTCGCCCCAATGGATCGCCCGCGCCCGCGGATGGATGCGAGTCTTACAACTCGACGCGTGGACCGCGATGGTCACCTACACCGTTGCCACGGTGGCCTTCTATCTCTTGGGCGCCGCGGTCCTGGGAGGCGCGGGTCTCAATCCGCAAGACAAAGACCTGGTGAGGACCCTGGCCGAGATGTATAAACCCGTCTTTGGGGACTGGACACCCAAGGTCTTTCTGTCGGGCGCCTTCGCCGTGCTCTACTCGACCTTCTTCGTGGTGTCCGCAAGCTACGCCCGCCTGATGACCGACGCCCTGGGGATGTTTGGCCTGTTGGCCGATACGGAACGCGCTCGTTCCACCTCGATCCGCGTCATCAGCGTCGGCTGGCCCATCATGGCTTTCGTGATCTACACATTCGTCCAAGCGCCGGTCGCCATGGTGCTGGCCGCCGGTATCAGCCAATCCATCATGTTGCCCATGCTGGGCTTTGCCGCGCTGTACTTCCGCTATCGACGGTGTGACAGGCGACTCAGTCCCGGTCGGCTGTGGGATGTTCTGCTCTGGCTCTCCTGCGCGGGCTTTCTGGTGGCCGGTATCTGGGCACTGATCAGCACCCTGGAAAAGTTCCTGGGTTAGGACGTGCATGACAATAAGTTCAAGTTAGCGTTTTTAGGGTGGGCTCTCCTGTAGAGGCCGCCTGGGCTTTAAGAAATGAACCCGGTGCGACACATGCCGAAAAGATTCCTAGATGTGTATCAGATCGAGTTTTCTGGCACAGCCGAGGACCTTTGCCGCGCAACCCGACGGAGGGACATTCAGTGGTAGATGCAGACGAACCTCGCCAGGAGGACCGCCCTTGCGCGGATTTTCCCGACTTTCTCAAGCCTGATGGCGGTGGGGAGAGGGAACCGCCCGAGCGGACGGACGCCACTGGGCGGGATCCCTCGCTCGTGGACAGGTTCAAGGACGAAGATCTGCTCGACCCGCCCAACATAGAACAGGACAAACCCCTCTATGATTTGACGGCCTCGGCGGAGACACCGGTTCCCCGACGTCGGCATCCCTGGTACCTCGACATCTTCTGCTATCCCGCGAATCGACCCGGCCTCAGTACGCTCGGCGTGATGGTTGGGGTGCCTCTGGTCTTGATCGGTCTGTCGCTGGCCAGCTATCCCCTGATGCCGGCCGCGCCGATCCTGATCTTTGTCATGGTGCCGCTGGTAATGGCCGCGGTGGCCGGTACCCTGATCATGCTGCTTTACTTCCTATGGTATCTGTGCACCTGCGTGCGCGACAGCGCCGCGGGCGGCTTGCGGGCACCCGAAACGCTGGGGCAGACGCCCGGTGTCTGGGAACTGTTTGGCAACCTCTTTCAGGTGGGTGTCTGTGTGGGGCTGTTCCTGGCCCTGGGCTCCGTGACCTATGGTGTTTCGTGGGGTCCCATAGGCTATTCCCTGTTCTGTGGAATACTCGTCTTTTGTTTTCCTCTATGTTTGCTCAGTGTCATCACCATGGAGTCTCTCGGGGGCCTGAATCCGCTCTTGCTGCTGCGCAACTTTGTTCGGGTTTTCCTGCCCTACTGCGGCCTGGTGACCCTGTTGTCGGTTCTCCATGGCTCAGCCCTATGGGGAATGGGCCTGTTGCAGGCCGATCACTCATGGAGTGTTCCCTGGGCTCTGGGCGTGGCTGGAGTCGAAGCCTACCTGCTCTTGGTGTCCGCCCATTTGCTGGGACGATTTAGCTGGAAAAACCGGGATAGACTGGACTGGTGACGACGGCGTTTTCAGAAAGAGCTCAGCCCTGTCGAATCTTGATGCTGTTGGCATGGGCGTCGAGTCCCTCGACCATGGCGAGGCGAATGACATCCGCGGCGCAGGTGTGGAGCATGTCCTGGTCGTAGCGGATGATGCTGGAGGACTTGATGAACTCGTTACTCGTCAGGGCACTGAAGAAGCGTGCACTGCGACCGGTGGGCAGCGTGTGGCTGGGTCCGGCCCAGTAGTCACCGACGGCCACGGGCGTGAAGGGCCCCACGAAGAGGGCACCGGCGTGCCGTATCCCCTCCAACACGGCCTGCGTCTGGTCACCGCATTGGATCTCCACGTGTTCGCAGGCCGCGGCGTTCGCCTGGTCGATCATGGCCTCGATCGACTCAAAGGCCACGATGGCGCCGAAGCGTTGCAGAGATTCTTGGGTCTCTCGAGACCGGCCCAACAGCAGGACCTGTCTCTTGACTTCATCGAGGACCTGTTCCGCGAAGGTATCCGAGTCCGTGAAGACCAGGGCGCTGCCCGGCGCATGTTCTGCCTGGCTGAGCATGTCGGCCGCCACCCAGGCGGGGCTGGCCTGTTCATTGGCCAGGATCAGCACCTCGCTGGGACCCGCCACCGAATCAATGTCGACCCGGCCGAAGAGCTTGCGCTTGGCCATCTGCACCCACTGGTTGCCCGGTCCCACGATCTTGTGTACCGGCTTGATCGTCTCGGTCCCATAGGCTAGGGCGGCGACTGCATGAGCGCCGCCGAGGCGGTAGACTTCGTGAACGCCCAACTCATAGCAAATCCCCAGTATCACCGGGTGGATGCTGCCCTGATGTCGAGGCGGTGACACGAGACTGATCTGTTGGACACCCGCCACCTGCGCCGGTACGACCGTCATAATGACGGTTGAGGGAAGGGGCGCCGAGGCTCCGGGCACGCAGATGCCGACTCGCTCCAGGGCTGTGTAGCGAATCCCGGGGTGCTTGTTCTTGTCCCCGATGAAGATGTCCCGCTGGTAGTTGCGGACGTTCTCGATGGCTTGGCGGACGGAGTTTAGCAGGGCGTCGTCCATCTGATGGTAGGCGGTTTTCAACTCGCTCTCGGGCACTTGGAATTGATCGCTCGTCAGAGAGACCTTGTCGAAGGCCTCGGTGTAGTCGATCAGGGCCCGGTCGCCGTTTCGTTTGACGCCGCTGAGGATCTCTGTCAATTGTCGGTCCTGCGGACTCCCATCTTCAAAATAGGTGGCGGCCTCGATCGCCTCCCGGATCCCGCGGAGTCTTGCCCTCCAGTCGGGGTCTTGGTGCGTGAAGAGCAGAGGGTCCAGATCCTGATGCATGTAGAGATGTCCTAGCGGCCGAAGTTTCCGTAATCGTGTACCTGCGTTGCCCGCTGCACCATGAGATAGTCATGGCCCTGGTACTCGGTGATGAGTCCGGCAATCCTGAAATGGACAGGGGTCAAGGAAGCGCGTTGTTCCTTTTGCATCCGAGTCAAGAGCCGACAGGGCAGGAGGGAAAGTTGTCTGGTCTGGAGCTGCAACCCCAGGCCGTCCAGCGTGAAGGTGAGATGGCCCTGTCGTTGCACGAGGTAGCCCACGCGGTCCAACATCAGCGTGTTGGGTTTGCGGGCTTTGGCACTGGCGACACTCGGCCTTTCGACTCTCTTTTTGGCTGCCCGTCTCTGTTCGATAGCAATGGGGATGCCCAGATTATCAACAGGGACATGGGTTCTGTTGCGCGGCGACTCGCCGCCCAGCTCCGAGGATTGCGTGGGCTCCAGGGGCCCCAAGGGCAGGTAGTGATGGACGAAAAGATAGTTCTTTCCCTCATACTGAGTGGTTCTTGCCCACAGACGGTAGTCCGAACGGGTGCGTTGGGCCAGGTCAATCTGTAAGGAATCAAAGGCACTGGAAGGCAACAACTGGAGCTTGACCCCCTTGGGCAGGGTGGTGCGCCCGTCGGCCAGCACGGTCCGGCTCTCGAAGAACCAGCCCTGTACTTCTGTGTCGAAGGCGACCTGACCATCGATCCCACGGAGCAACAGGCCATCGGGCAGCAGTGCCGCTTGATCGGGTCGGGCGGCAAGCGCCGTACTCAGGGCGAGCAGGCCTATTAGGCTGTGTCGGAAAACTCGATCTGGCTTCGAGCGGCCCTTTTCTTTATTGGTTCCAATTGCTGCTAACGCCGCCACTGTCGGCTAAAGGCTACCGC
>JADFHU010000496.1 GCA_022567055.1 Planctomycetota bacterium | reverse complement strand
GGAGATCACGCTGGTTCGGCAAAACCCTTACGCGAAGGCAAAGGGTCCAATTTCGAAGGCGGCTTTCGCGTCCCCTGCCTGATGCGTTGGCCCGGCCGCATTCCCGGGGGCAAAGTCTGTGGCGAAATCGCCGGAACGATCGACCTGCTGCCGACGTTTGCCCGGCTCTCCGGCGCGCCGCTGCCGAACAACAAAATCGACGGCAAGGACATTTCGAACCTCATGTTCGGCAAGCCCGGCGCCAAGACACCGCATGAGGTATTCTACCACTACGACGGCGGCAACCGCCTGATGGCTCTGCGAATGGGCAAATGGAAGTTGATGTTTGCCCAGTCTTATAATTCGCCGATTCCCGGCACGGGCGGAATACCCGGCAAGAGGGGGCCCAAGCGCATTGAACTGTCCTTGTTTGATCTGGAAAGCGACATCGGCGAAACGACGAATGTGGCCGACGAGCACCCCGAGATCGTCGAGCAACTGAGGGGATACGCTGAGCAGATGCGGAAGGATCTCGGTCACGGCAGTGAAGCCGGCCCCGGTCGCCGGGCGATCGGGCGCTGATTCGTTTGGGGAGCCTTTCTGATCGGGAGAGGAGCATGACGCAAGAGAAAGGCGATATTGGAATAACGCGTCAATAAGAGAGTTGTAGGTATCCGAAAACCTGTTATCTCTTGTGAAACCGCCACATGTCCGACTCGATATTTATCGCCTGTTCTTCCGGGAGGTCGAGGAGTGCGGCGTGCCAGTCGACATGCCAATCCGCATACAGTGCATTGTAGCCCCGGCGGTGCCGCTTGCGCGACACGCGGCGCTGGTAGCTTCCGGTGCCTGTCTTGCCTGAGCTGGGCATGTGGTCACGGCTGAAGACGTCGCACTTGTTGATGCCCGGACTGTCGATTCTCTCGATAATCTCCCGCCCGGGACCGTCTTCATTGTCTGCCAGATAGATGGTCTCGCTGAGACGGACAAAAGCGGTTACCTTGAAGTGACCGTCAGTGTTCATGATTTCCCTTCCCTCCCGGTCGCCTCTGCTGTCAAACTCCCAGCCGTTGGACACATAACAGACGGTTTGCCGTCTGTCTGGATAGGCCGGGTCCCGGTAGATCTTGACGTCACGATAATCTAGTTTGTCCTTTTCATGGGCCAGGTAGGGCATGAAGCCCCGGAACCAGATATTGATCCCCTCCGTATTAAAGGCACCCCGGGGCACGGCGTTTTCGTTGTCTCCCGCGTAAAAATTGGCCGCCAAACCGATTTGACGTAAGTTGTTCTTACAGACCGTTTGCCAGGCCTGTTTACGGGCCCTGCCGAGAGCCGGCATGAGAATACCCATCAACACCGCGATAATGGAAATGACGACCAATAGTTCGATGAGTGTAAATGCCTTTTTCATGTCTTGTCCTTTCGCGCGTACAAAAACTTTGATGGTCAACAACCGGGAAAAAATGTCGTGTCCCGTTTGCTTTCGCATTCCCAGCGGTGATTCTCATGACAAACGGCCTGTCGCTTGGCCGCATGGACGCATGGACGCGACAGCGGTAGATGTTGACGTTGCGAAATTCCCCCGGTCTTGTTACCTTGAAATAAGCTGTCTTCAGGTATGACCATGTCGTATAAATACCATAGGCGTTTACGTCAAGTCAAGGGAATAATTGGTTGAACGAAACATCACTTTAGGAGGCCCATCCCATGAATGAAACATCCTCGAAAAACAGATCCCGTCGTGACTTCCTGAAGGACACCGGACGCATCGCGACAACATCGGCCATCATGGCGGCGGCCGGGCCGCGTCTCTATGCCGGGGCGGATGACACGATACGGGTGGCCCTGATCGGCTGTGGCGGTCGGGGCTCGGGGGCGGCCGACAATGCCATGTCGGTCAAGGACGGGCCGGTCAAGCTCGTGGCCATGGCCGACGTCTTCGAAAGCCGCCTCAAGAGCAGCTACGGCAATCTGAAAGAGAGACACGGGGACCAGGTCGAGGTCCCGAGGGAACACAGGTTCATCGGCTTTGACGGCTACAAGCAGGCCATGGACTGTCTGCGTCCCGGTGATGTGGCCATTTTCGCCACGCCCCCGGCCTTCCGCTGGGTTCATTTCACCTATGCCGTGAAGAAGGGCCTCAACGTCTTCATGGAGAAACCCGTCACGGTAGACGGCCCGACCAGTCGCCGCATGTTCAAGCTCGGAAAAGAAGCCGGCGCCAAGAACCTGAAGATCGGCGTGGGTCTGATGTCCCGCCACAGCCGGGACCTGCAACAGTTGCACCAACGCATTCAAGACGGCGAGATCGGTGACACTATTCTGCAGCGCGGCTACCGCATGCATGACGCGATCGGCTCCTTCGCCTCCCCACCCAAGCCACCCCGTATCAGCGAGTTGCTCTACCAGGTACAGCGTTTCCACAGTTTCATCTGGGCCAGTGGCGGCAATTTCAGTGATTTTTACATCCACATCATCGATCATCTCTGCTGGATGAAGAACGACTGGCCGGTTAAGGCCCAGGCCCTCGGCGGCCGCCATTACAGAGAGATTTCAGACGGCGTGCCCTCCGTAGACCAGAATTTCGATACCTATGCCGTGGAGTACACCTACGCGGACGGCAGTACCTTTATCATGGACGGACGCTGCATGAAGGGCTGCGCAAACATCTATGCCAGTTACGCCCACGGCAGCAAGGGAGTCGCGATCGTTTCCAAGAGAAGCGACTGCGGTAGGCCCTCCAGTATCCATCGGGGCCAGAATCCCGACAAGGCCAATATGATCTGGCAGTCCGAGGTTCGGCCGGACGAACGGAACCCCTATCAGAACGAGTGGAACGACTTGATTTCGGCGATTCGCCATGACAAGCCCTACAATGAAACGGAATACGGCGTGAAGGGCAGCCTCGTGACCAGTTTGGGTCGCATGGCCGCACACACGGGCCAAGTGATCACCTACGAACAGATTCTCAACTCCGATCACGAAATGGCGCCAGGACTGGACAAGTTGACCATGGACTCGCCGGCCCCTCTGCAGGCGGACGCAGACGGGCGTTATCCCATCCCCCGGCCGGGCCTCACAAAAGAGCGTGAATACTAGGAAGACACGACTGTGAATATTGTAGGCGTCCAGATGGACATGGTCTGGGAAGATAAGCAAGCCAATTTCACCAAGGTTCGCTCTCTTTTGGACAACGCGAAGGTACCGCCCGACAGTCTGATCGTCCTGCCGGAGATGTTTGCGACCGGGTTCAGTATGAACGCCTCCGATATACAGGAGCAGACCGGAGGATTGACGGACCATTTCCTGAAGGACCTGGGCAGGCAATACCAAGCGTTTACCATCGGCGGCGTGGTCCGCCAGGATGACGGAAAAAAGCCGCGCAACGAGGCGGTGGCCTTCAATGATCAGGGCCAAGAGATCGCCCGCTACTGCAAACTGCATCCCTTTTCCCTTGGCAAGGAAAATGATCACTACCAGCGGGGTCGAGACATTGTGACCTTCGGGTGGGGCGCATTTTCGGTAGGTCTCTTTGTCTGCTACGATCTCCGTTTTCCTGAGGTGTTCCGCGCATCCGTGGATCGCGGTGCGGATATACTCGTGGTCATTGCCTGCTGGCCGGTAGCACGCAAGCACCATTGGTCCACCTTGCTAAGGGCCCGAGCGATTGAGAACCAAGCCTATGTGGTGGGCATCAACCGCTGTGGCGCCGATCCCTGTCTGACCTATGGCGGCGAGAGCGTGCTCGTAGATCCGCGCGGCACGGTTCTGGCTGAGGCCGACGATCAAGAAAGCGTCCTGCTGGGGAGTGTCGACCCCACGGTTATCGCGGATTGTCGCCGTGAGCTTCCCTGCTTACAGGACAGACACCCCGACTATGGAACTGTCTAGCTGTCCTCCATGATTGAAGGTGAGATATGAGCTAGCCGGGGCGGTAGGCCCGGGCAATCGCATAAGAACTCCGCCAAATGTTAATGCCACTTTTTTCCCTTCGCCGGAGTCTCACGGGTGTAGTAATCAGTGATCAGGGGCAAAGTAATCATTTATTGGCCCAATACTGGTCACTGATTACTGTTTACTGATTGCTTGAACGCTAGGGCCACTGTCCAAGTCGAATTCCTGCTGCAGGTTCAACTGAATTGGTATCTACATGCGATTGTCCTGGGCGTCCGGCCCACTTGGCTGACCCGCTCGACATTCCTCCAAAATAATCCGAATCTTGCTATGGTAATTCTGGTGGGTCTTGTTATGATGACTGCCCTTCGTAATGAATTATTTAGTATCGATTAAGGAAGACAAAGATGGCAGATAAGGGCAAAAGGGACAAGGGCAGGAAAGACGTCAAGAAAAAGCCGAAGCTTACCCTAAAGGAAAAACGCAAGCTGAAAAAAGGTTCAAATAAATCAATATAGAGAGGAGCATTTCCCATGCAGAACTATGTGACTCGGTTTTTCGTTTTGCTTGCCTTCGTCACGTTCGCGATAGGCTGTCAGCAAGATCTCACTGGAGTGCAACCAGAACAACAGTATCAAGCGTTGCTCGTCGAGGCGGCGTGCGGGCAGTGCCAGTTCGGACTTCCAGGAACAAGCTGTGACCTTGCAGTCCGTATCGATGGGAAAGCCTATTACGTGGATGGCATTGGCATTGACGATCATGGCGATGCTCACGCTGACGATGGCTTTTGCAATGTAGTGCGGCAAGCACGTGTGGAAGGCCGTATCGACAAGGGTCGATTCGTTGCGACGTCGTTCGAGCTACTCCCGGGCGATAACGAGTAGATATGGGAACGGCAAGGAATAAGTTGGACATTTTGGGGTCCAAGTTATTCCTGGCCAGTCCCTTAGGACGTGCACGACAATAAGTTACCGAATTATCCGCTCAGATTTAGGTTGGATTTGGTCGTGATCGATTGAGCGAAGCCGGAGGCGTAGTGTGCCTACGTTGAGGCTTTCGCGATTGAGGAACG
>JADFHU010000495.1 GCA_022567055.1 Planctomycetota bacterium | reverse complement strand
GGTTTCACTATCAAGCGCAAAGATCTTATCCCAGGTCATAAGACTATCAGTCAAAGCATTTTTCTGCGTGAACTCTCCGCCGAAGCCAAAGGCGGTCATGGTGCGGAACATTCTGCCACGACGCTGAAAATCCCTGCTCAAATCCTCGGGATTAGGATACTGTTTGAGGTAATCTGTATACTTTTTCCGATGTTTCTCGGGCACCTCCTCGATGGATTTCCAACGTCCATCTTGGATGAAAGTAGTCCATAACGCCCCATACTCTTCATTCATGGCCTTGGCGGTGGAACCATACAGGACATTGCCCACGGCAGAGAGATATCCCCAACGCCGGGGCTTACCATCTTCAGACGGAGGCATCTCGTAGACACGTAGGGTGCGTCCAGTCTTCAGATCCAGACGCAGGCATTGACCAAAAGCAGCAACAAAGAGCCCGTCTTCGGTCACGACCAGATTTCCACTATCTGCCTTAATCTTCACCCGCACTGCCCCAGGAATCTCGCGTTTCCACAGCACGGTCCCATTATAGGCATCGACTGCGGTAATCAGTTCCTCTCCCTCGATGTACAGTCGTCCATTCAGGCAAACCGGGCTCTGTGCCTCTGCATGGCGTTCAACCACACGCTGCGGACCAGGTTCTCCGTACCACAAGATACCGAGCGGGCCGTTGACCAAATCATCACCAGAGCAGGCCGTATTTTGGGGGTTGCCAAACTGCTGAACCCAACTGCCCGCCCCCGGCAAGGGACCTCGGACCACCTTTTGCACGGTGGCTTTGCGCTCTCCTGAAAATGAGAGATAGGTCACGCCGCCATAAGGCTGCAGAACACGAAACATCTCCTCTTGCGCGACTGCCGTATTCCCGCCGATCAGCAAATCATCCGATACGATCAAATTGGCAAAATAATCCGGCAGAGACTCGATATCCCAGGGCTCCACGATCACGCGCGACCCCAATAAACCCGCCTTCGCCAGATTCCGGCGTGCTTTTTCCAGTTTAGCAGGATCCTGTTCCAGACCCACGATTTGCAGTTCAGTCATTTTGGCCAGTTCATAGGCCAGACGCCCGTCTGCGCAATCGAGCACCAGACAGTACCCCTTTTGCACGCCACTTTCTGAAGTGAATTTTCGAGCAGCGTTTCGATATGTTTGCGTTAGCGCATCAGAGGGGAATGGATTTGTTCTTGAGCGCTCGTCAATTTCTATGCTGGCCGTCACATCTGTCGCACCAAAACAGTATATGGGGCCCTTGTCCGTACTCACGACTAAATAACCATGGGCTGCAACGAGCCCACAGGCCTGCCCCTCTACGTCGCGCTGCCAAATTTCCTTTCCGGTTTTTATCTCAATGCCTACGACCGTATCCTTGCCGCCGGCAAACAGGACATCACCGGCCACAATTAATGAGCCAAGATCCTGGGCCGCATAGTGCCACGCGCAGGTCGTGTTTTTCAGTCGCTCTTCCTCGGCTTCCATCACCGCCACAATCCGCTGCTCCATCTGGTCAATCTGTTGATTGATCACTTCACGAAATTCGTCCGTGGCGGAGTCGAGTTCCTCCTTCATGCGTGCCAATAGATCTTTCATTT
The DNA here is from genome assembly GCA_022567055.1 of Planctomycetota bacterium. Classification (GTDB taxonomy): domain Bacteria; phylum Planctomycetota; class Phycisphaerae; order Sedimentisphaerales; family Anaerobacaceae; genus JAIPFM01. Next base: position 3,361 of record JADFHU010000495.1, on the reverse strand, counting down.
TCTTCTGGGTGTCGGCTTGTTGACCGGCTATTTTTGCAGCGCTGGCATACTTCGACCGGTTGATGGCATAGATGCCCTGTCTGGTCACGACATAAGAGAACTCCCGGGTCATGATCATGTCCAGTCCCGGAAACCAGGTAAACACCTCTTCTTCTTCTTCACCGGTCTTGGCATCATAAGCCACTTTAAAAGGAGTGCCCGAAGCATCGACACCGGAGACAAGCCAATTGCGGTCCAGCAGGGCCCATGCCCCGCCCCGTTTTCCCCCTGGCGATATGCAAAAGAGAAACTTGCCCGTCTGCCGATCAAAGGCCACCGGCATGGATCGCCCGGAAGGAACGTACAGGATTTCATTCGTGGCCAGTAAATAGCCATGGGGTGATATACCACCGTATTGCAGTTCATGCGCCCGGTCACCAACCGTATCATTTCGCCAGACCACCGTACCGTCCCCGGCCTGTAAGGCACAGATATATAGGCCCTCATAGGGAAAAACGCCCGCCGCAAAATAGACGATCCCTCGATCCACTAAGATCCCGGTCCTAACGGGCCAAAGCGATATCATGCGGCCATTGCCAATGACCTTTTCCTCGGTCGGACCAGCCCGATATTTCCATACCAGCGAACCATCCTCGGCATCAAGACAATACACATACCCATCATCAGATCCCACATACACCTTACCTGCATAGACCGTCGGTACGAAACGAACCGGTCCTTGCGTGCTGAAGGTCCAGCGAATCTCGCCTTGGGCAGCATTGATCGCATAGACCTGATTGGTTGCACTGGATCCAAAATAGACATTGCCCTCTGCCACAACTGCGTGATAGGCATTGTCATTATGCATGCGTGGTAACTCTTCCGCTGGCAAGGGCCAAGCCGGCTTAGGCGCATGGGCCGGGAGGTACTTCCACTGCAAGAACAGCTCATGACTGATGGTTTCCGGGGAGACGCCACTTCGTGCCGCATCCGCACGATATGTGGCCCAATCCCCAGCCCTACTCGTGTCAAGAATCCCCAACAAGAGCGAACATAGAATCACACTGTAAAATGGGTCTAAAAGTGGTTTGGATTGACTTCTTGGAGTCTGCTGTGCCATGGGTGGGCCCCTTCCAATAATCTTGCATATGGTTTCAAGTAAAACACTCAGACGCTATCCAACTATACCCTAACCTAGCCATTATGTCTCTGATATTCGGTTGACAACCGACTGCAGGCGGTACAGAGTCCTATTGGCCTTGTTATTAACCTCTATTTAAGTGAATACCCGTAGGGTGTAAATACTCACCCAAGCGCCAATTACTTTCGTCCGCCATGACCTTATGTCGGTGTATCAAAAGGAGTTATGTGGGAATCGTTTTTACGCTGCACGCCCGTCGGCAATCCTTCGATCGTCGTCTTCCTCGACCTCGCGACGGCCGCGTGAAGTGGCTCGTGAGCTGAGACAGTCCGGGGCGTTTTGAAAAAGTTTGAATTGGAGAAAGGTGGCAGTCGACAATTTTCCGAGGGCGATGGAGCGGCGCTCGATTATTTGTGATATGCAGTGGGCCGTTGGGGGACAACCCCGAGCTGCTCGTAGTTGAAGCCGCTGGGTAGTGGTTCGTATTCGCCGGTATAGTCGACGCTGCGGCTGGCCGTTATCTGTTTTTCCAGGCTCATGCCCCAATAAGCGGCGTTGATGATCAGCCGGCGAAGGCCGGGGTTTTCGAGGTCTTTCGCGCTGCCCATGGTCGATTGGAAGACGCGGGCCGATTGGCCGCCACTCGTTTGCCAGTGTTTAAACCAGGCGACCGGCAGGGGTTCCTTGTCGGGGTTGGACGCTCCGTTCTGCTTGCGGCCGATGAGGGGCTGGCCGTAAACCAGCGCCGTGCACCCCTCCGGGAGACTGGCGCCTTCCTTAAAGGTCCGGTACACGTCAGACGGGCCCCAGATATCGTGCACGCCAGTAAGAATAGGGTGACCTTTCATGGCTTCAACCAGATCGCCGCGAGTCGAGTCGCGATGCCAGTTCCCGTGGTGACCCATGAAGGCCCCGCCGAGCAGATCGCCAAAACGCACCTGCTTGCCATCGATCTTGTAGGGGAGAGCCCCGCGGAAGCCGTGATTCGCAGTGCGCAGACCGATGATCGGCTTTCCGGAGTCGAGGTAGTTGACGATATGCGTTTGCTGCTCCGCGGGCAGGGTGAGCAGGCGCAGGAAGAAGATGACCAGGTCCGCTTTCTCCAGATGCTCCAAGCCGGGAATGCTGTGATGCTTGAATGCATCCTCTTGGCCCTTCTTCGGATACACTGGCATAGTCGGATCCACCAGTCCCTGGTCGTTGACACCGAACAGCACCGTGCAGTCGAAGCCGTGATGCTTCGCCAGGATTCTAGCCATCATCGGCATGGATTGCTCACTGCGGTATTCCTGGTCGGCGGCAATCAGCACGATGTGCTTTCCTTGGCCCGGACCCGCCTCGCCTCTGTAGGTCAACCATTTCGGACTCTCGGGCACGGGGTGAGGGCGGACCTCGCCCGATGCCATTAGCGTGATCAGACTCAGGAGCAGAAGGGTCGAAGAATATTGGGTGAGTGGTTTCATTTTCATCGCATTCATGGGTGATTTACATCCCTCGTTACTGTGCCCCATTCGGCCCTTCGTTTACGGTAACAGGCATCCTCTTGTTTGGAGCTACCCTAGGGACTGGCAAGAAATAACTTGGACTTTTGAATGCCCAATTGCACCCCATCTTGGATCGCTTCTCTATCGCGAAATCCGCGACGTAGAAAAGCTACGCCTGTGGTTTCGCTCAATCGGGCGCGACCCAATATGGGGCACACTTGGTCCCCAAATTGTCCAAGTTATTTCTTGCCGATCCCCTATCGCTGATGTTTAGGCGTGTTGGATAGTCCTAAAGACTTCGATGCGACCCAAATCACGAGCCACCTGAGGACCCGCACAACAATAACTTACCGCTTCTCCATCTCATCTTCAGGTCGTCTTTGGCCGTTCCTCAATCGCGAAATCCTCAACGTAGGCACACTACGCCTCCGGCTTCGCTCAATCGATCACGACCAAATCCAACCTAAATCTGAGCGGATAATTCGGTAACTTATTGTCATGCACGTCCTAACGATTGAGAGTTTGCAGCGGATTGCCGAAGGCGTCCGACTGCAACTCATGATTGAGTCGGAGTTGGCTCGCTTTTCGGTTTTTCAACTTCGTTTTCGTCGTTTACGCTTTTGTGTTTTTTCGACGTTCACTCGTGTTCGTCCGGCAGCCTGTTTATCCCCTCGGTTTTGCGCGTTTTTCTTCATGTCCTCTTCTGTAACCTCTGTATCGGAATTCTCTTCCTCTGATTCTACATCAGGACCTATCT
>JADFHU010000494.1 GCA_022567055.1 Planctomycetota bacterium | reverse complement strand
CCCTGTAATGGGCAGATCACGATCGCCGTGGACTTGAATCGGGCAATCCGCAGTCCTGCCCATCGCCCCCTCATTCAGCCTGGCGACACGCTCATTTTGCGATACAAGCCGCAGGAAGAAATTGTCAACTTCAGTTTAATCGCGTTCTTTACATTCGGTATTACTGAACTGTTCAGGAAGAGCAACTGACCGCGTGACAGCAACAGGGAGCGCAAAAAAAATGACCCCTGGTCAGCCGTAGCCGATAGGGGTCAGGGGTGAATGGCACTGCCGCTTGCTACATAAGGACTTAGGAAAAATGCTTTCCGTGCAGGCGTCGTGGCCAAAATTACAAACCCCGCGTTTCAAGGCATTCACGAAATCTGAGCAAAAGCTGGCAAAAACAGCAATTGACGTAACTCCTTGCTACATAGGCGGCAGTGCCATTCAGAGCTGACCCCAGCTAATTTTTAGTGGCGATCCAAGTTCCTTGCACGGCCCCGTCGTTAATGGACATCGTGCCCTTCATCGTGCCATAGTCAACGACAGTGCCTCTGTAGACACACACGAAGTCGTTACCGTTGTACGAGCAGTCAAATGACCACTCCACTTCGTTTCCTTTTTGAGTACCTGCTATCTCGGCCACACCGAAGAGGCCGTCGTAACCTCCTGTGACTTTTCCGCCCTCACTCGTCAGCGAAAACTTGGGGGTTCCGGTGTTGCCATTGATATCAACCTCGATATTCCAATCGCCGGTCGCGTTGATCCCTTTCATCGGCTTGATGCGAATGTCCTTGAATTGCACCCTCATGGGTGGACCCGCGTGTAGCTGCAGCGCCAGGATCCCGGACTCAGCAACCGTCTGCGTACCGGACTTCATGGTTTTCTGCTCGTCTTCATCGACCACCTGCACCGTGACTCGGCCATTGATGATGTGCATCAGGTGGTTACCGTGCGCGATGATTTGGTAGTCGTTCCAGTCTTCCTTCTTGATGACCTTGTTGATCTCGTTCGTATCACCCAGCGAGGCCACAACGTTGACTTTGTGCCTGCCGCCCTCTGGCGTGATGTGAGTCAACTGGCCTCGCTGCGCCAGAACGCCACGCCCCTTTTCTTCGTATAGAATGCCAGAAAATGTGTCAGCGGCCTCGAAGTCAGCTTGGTAGCCGCCCACGACGTGGTTTCCCAGGTCTTTGGATCGATATTGAATCCCCGAGTTGCCGCCGACGATCTTGAATTTCAATCGCAGCTCAAAATCATCAACCGTTCCGCCTCGCCAAATGAGGAAGGTATTTCCCTTGGTCGGATTGTCTTGGGTCGTCTGCCCTGTGATCGCTCCATCCTTTACAGACCAAAACTCAGACTTACCATCCCAATGGTTCAACGTCGTCCCGTCGAAGAGCGAAAGGAATCCCTCTTCGTGGTGGTCGGCGCAGGCAACACTACCGAGAACAACAAACGCCAAGCAACAAACCGATGCAATCTTCATCTTGACCTCCCGAAAACGGTTTACTGACAGGAAATAAGACTTCACTGACATGGAAAGGATTATACGCCCGAGGGAAAGGCCGATCAATGGAAAACAGCCCCAGGACCGCCATGGCGGTCCTGGGGCTGTTGCATGTGGTGTGTACCCGATCCATATGAGTCTAAGGCACTCTAACAAAACCCTGCTGGCTTCGGCCGACTGCAGCGACCCTCTGCGGCGTTGGCCTCCATCGACGATGCTCACATCGCCTGCTTCGGCCGCCTTGCAGATGGCCGCTTCGCTCGGCCTCGGGCCGACGCGACGGTTTTGTTAGAGTGCCTAAATACCAGGAAAACAGCGGCTTCCCTGGAGCAACCTAGCCGCGACAGCAGCATGAAACTACTCAGGAAAGCGCCTCTAAATCAGACCCAAAAGCTTCACCTTGGCTGCCACTTGATCTTCTATGCTAAGGGCTGACGCTAAAACGCTGGGCAAGGCAACCGTGTGAGAAGTTTCGCAAGAATCTCAGGTCTCACCCATGGTTCTCAGAACCAATAGTTCCATCATGCGATGGAGCTGGGTATCCTTCGAAAGTTGGGGGTCTTCATGGACGGCCTGGAGGAGTTGGCCTACAAGGCCACCAATCGCCCTTTTCTGACGTTCGGTCATATCTCCCCGTCCCACTACCGCGTGGAGCAGTTTGAGCGAATCCTGGTAGCGACGTTCGTCGAAAGCGGCGTTGGCTTTGAGGACATCTTCTCCGGCGGGCGAACCTTCGAAACTGGCGGCCAGCTCGGCTGTCGCGTCCGCTTTGGGGTCTTTGCCGCAACCGGGCAGTAGAACGAGCATCACCAGGACGACCAAATCCGACCTAAATCTGAGCGGATAATTCGGTAACTTATTGTTTGGCGCGCCCTAAAAGGCCGGATCCAACGACATGGTGGTACTCCCCCGAGTCGGTTCGTAGGGGACGCTGGTCTTTGTCAGGGGATCGACCAGCCCGTAGTCCCCGCTTTCGCGATCCCAGTGTTTCTTGTAGTCAGCATGGCCATCGGAAAAGATGAAGTTGCCGCCTTCGTTGTGGACATTGGATGTCTGCTCCCGGCGCTCTGGGGTAAACCACGACGAGTGATCGCTTTGGCTGGCAAACATGTGCCATTCCCGATAGCGGGTGGACTCGCGCCCCTGTAAGGCGGCCGGGCTGCGGTTGATCGGTTCGGGTTGAACCCAGAGATGATTGGACAACGACCATCCCTCCTGCATGGCGATGATCCTGCCGGGGTTGGGAATCGACGCCACGTGTCGCCCCATGACGACGGAGTTGACCAGATACCCCGTGCTGCTCACGCGGGAGGGTGCATAGGCGGGATTTGGATTCGGCTTGAGGCTCGGGCACGCATACACCGGAGTCCTCGCCTCCGGGTCCTCAGCGGATAGAAAGGACCGCAACAGCTTAAGGACATTGTCCCGGGCAGCGGGGCTGGCGTAATCGTAAACCGCCTGGGTCTTGGGGGGAGTTTTCTCGTACTCGTTCTGATACATCAACAGGGCCACGCCCACTTGACGCATGTTGCTCATGCAGGCTGCCCTGCGCCCCTGGTCTCTGGCCATATTGAGGGCCGGCATGATGATCCCCATCAGCAGGGCAATGACCGCAATGACGACGAGCAGCTCGATAAGTGTGAAACCCTTTTTCCACATGATTACACCGTTTTTCAAAAAGGAAGTACGAATATGATCTTCAATTCGCGCAAAAAAGGCTCTCTGATATTCCCAATGTGTGCAATTTTGGGACGCTTGTCAACCCTGATTGTCAAGACAAGATAAGACCACCACAAGACAGTTAATTCCCAATGAATTTTTCTTGACAAGAATGACTGTCGCTCGCGACCGTCATTGAATGATGCAATAGCATGAATATTCATTTTTCGACAAAAAAAGGTAATTCTTCAGGCTCAGTTCGTGCAAGATCAGCATCTGTGGTGACAAAGTGGAGTCATGCAAATGAGGATATGAATGGGCTTGAATCAGCTTATGAAAAGAGGGTCACTTGGGGCATAGTTTCATTGGAAGAATGTCGTCCTTTCACCAACTAAGGCGGTCCCATTGGCCCTTGACAAGTACACGCGATCACATTTTGTAAACGTTACCTGTTGACATTCTGTAAACAGTCGATACACTATAACCGTGATCATATTTAATATGACCTTCTTGGAGACCTTCAAGCGGAAGCATGCAGACGCAAGGCGACCTCTGGATCGATGGGTCGAGGTGACCCAAGAGGCCCAATGGACCAACTTCGCCGACCTTCGGCGCACCTTTGGCAATGCCGACCTGGTCAAGACCGGCGGCACGGATTACACGGTATTCAATATCGCCGGAAATCGGTACCGGTTGGTCACCGAGATCGACTATCAGGGAATCATGGTGGTCGTTGACTGCGTGTTGACCCATGCCGACTACAGCAAGGAAAGGTGGAAAAAGACAAACTGAAAAGACAACCCGAACAACGGAAAAGGTGAAACCATGACGACGACGACAACACCAGCAGAGATCCCCACGCGGTGGCGTGATCTCATGGAGGGCCTCTGTGAGCTCAGGCCCATCAAAACCAAGGCGGACCATAAGCGGGCCGTCGCGCAGGCAAGGGAACTCATGCGGATCAAGAAGCGGACGAAGGATCAGGGCGACTACCTGGAGTCTCTCGTCGCGCTTATTGTCCGGTACGAGGAAAAGGTCGTCCCTGCCCTGGGCCATGATCCCATCGGAAACCTCAAGTTCCTGTTGGAGCAGAACGACATGAGCGCGTCTGACTTGGGACGTTTACTGGGCAGCCGATCCATGGGCACCCAGATCTTGAATGGCCACCGCCGCATGAGCCAGGCAACCATTGCAAAGCTGTGTGCGAGGTTCAACGTCGGCCCGGCCGTGTTCTTCCCACACCCGCAATGATCACCCGGTAATCAAGCCGATACACGCCGTCCTCAGGCACAGTGATGGAATACGTGGCCAGGCCATCGGCAGTACAAGCATCTCATGAAAAAAGGCCGCGTTACAGTAGCATCTATAAACAGGCGGGATGGAAATGAAGTACTTAATTGTGATTGAGAAAACACATACAGGGTATTCAGCATTCTCGCCAGATCTTCATGGCTGTGTTGCGACCGGCGGCACCCAGGACGAGGTCGAGAAAACCATGCAAGAAGCAATCCAATTTCATCTGGAGGGATTGCGAGAAGACGGTGCTGATATTCCGGAATCTCACTCCTACTCAAAATACCTCGACATTCCGGCATAAAGGGACGAGCCAGGCGAAAAACAAGCCGCTCGTCTTCGACCCCGAGGCTCAGACCGAGGGGAAGCCAGGTGGAGGTTTCAGACAGGTAACCGTTCACCGATCATTTCGAGCAGAGATGAACCGCAGAACATCGAACAAGGAAAACCGCGGCTTCCGTGGCTCAAATTTCGTTGCGATAGCAGCATTATTGAGATCGCCACGAATGT
>JADFHU010000493.1 GCA_022567055.1 Planctomycetota bacterium | reverse complement strand
ATGCTCCAGTTCTGTGCCTGGTTTCCAGCCGTCTGATTTGAATTCCCTTTAGTCATTGGCCTTTCCTCCCCAGGTCTCCGCCGCGGGCTGGACCGCTTTGTTCGACCGGATCGACGGTACTATGCCAATGTCTGACTTCCTGGGAGTGTTCGCGTTGGGCGTTCGGCCACAGACCTTCCCCAACCGGCCTGCAATACCAGCAGGCACCTCCCAGGATCTCCCGGTTCTCGCACATAGAGCAATCACGCTTGCATGGGTTCTGCGACTCCGCCAGGCCGGTTGATCACTCACGCTAACGCGATCCCCCGTGTTACTGATCCCCTCGAGCAACAAGGCCAGCACCTGGATTGGATGATTTCGGAGCTCAATAGCCAGCTCACGCTTTCCCCTGCTAACGACACTAGCCTTATTCCTTACGGCGCAAGACTCATAGCTTGGGGTCATGATGGTTCGTTACTCCTTTCATGTGGGGCGCTTGCATCCCCTACTCTATGCCGGTTTATCCCGGCGACTCTACTCGTAATCGTAATCGTGCTCGTAATAAGCTTCTCGGCGTTCTCGATTACGAGTACCGCTTCGCTGAGCACGAGCACGAAAACAGATCAGACGGACTGTTACCCATATGCACACTCTTGTGAACCAAGCCAATTTTCGCCGAATATCCAAATCACGTCGCATATTTCTCGTCTACAGAAAGCCGCTATTCAGAGGGCCATTGCCAGAAACAGGAACGTCCTGCTATTGGGTTCCAGACAGACTGGCAAAATGACGCTGGCCTGTCGAATACCCATCAACTGCGCATTAATCTTATCCGTCCTGATGTTCGACTGCGATATGAAAAGGATCCCAGCCTGCTGGCAGGAGAAGTCGAGGCCCTGAGGCTGGATTCTCTCTCCCCGAATGAAGCGATGCCCGCTTCCCTCGAGGATGCCTCCTAGGCCGACCTTTGGCCGCGCCTGAACCCTATCCTCGCGCCCGTTCGCTACGCTCCCTCATGACGCTGAGACGCCAAGAAAAGAATTGCTTCCTGTGGGATTGGAGCCACGGATAAGTTGAGAAAAACAACCGGTCCGACTAAACTCTGCGTCTTTGCGCCTGCGCGCGAAACAGTTCTTGAAAAAGGGTCTCCAAATACACGGCAGAGCATCTTGTGAAAAACTTCAATGATCATACCCCTCTCAAGGCCGTCCTCTTCGATCTGGATGATACCCTGCTCGTCGAGGTGGCCTCTGCCGATGCCGCTTTTTTGGCGACCTGCGCGCTGGCCGAGGAGAAACACGGCATCGATCCGGAGGTCTTGCACAGGCACCTGCGACGTGAAGCCCGCGCCCTCTGGTATGCGTCGCCGGAACGCGAAATCATCGAGCGTATCAGCATCAGTCACTGGGAGGGACTCTGGGCCCGGTTTGAAGGAGAGGATGCGGCGCTGGGTCGACTACGGCACTGGGCAGAGACCTATCGACAAGCATCCTGGCGGCGAGCCCTGCGGGCGGTTGGGATAGAAGACTCCGACTTTGCCCAGTGTCTCTCCGGCGAATTTCGCCGGCAGCGGGAAACGCGTCACGTCCTATTCGACGACAGCGCGCCCCTGCTGGAGCAGTTGAAAGGACGTGTGAAACTCGGATTGATCACCAACGGCCTCTCCTGCCTGCAGCGGGAAAAGATCTCCGGTTCGGGTTTGGCCCGCTACTTCGATGCGATCGTGATCGCCGGTGATGTCGGGCTGGCCAAACCCCACCCGCGCATCTTCCATACTATCCTGGATGCCCTGCACGTCGCGCCGGAAGAGACCTGCATGGTCGGCAACAGCGTGAAGGGGGACATTGGTGGCGCCCAGGCCCTCGGGTTGAGGGCCATCTTGATCGATCGCGGCGATATCCATGGGCAGGATGATTCGATCAAGCCGGACGGCGTCATCAGTCATCTGGGACAACTACCCTATGCGCTGGGACTGGGGGTTTAGACGGGACACACCATGACGCCATCGCATCGGTTTATCAAAACTCGGCTTGCCTTGATGATGTTCTTGCAGTACGTCGTCATGGGTGCCGTCTGGCCGGTCATGAGCCTCTACCTGCGGCAGGTGTTGGGCTTCTCCGGCACGCAGACGGGCACGGTGCTGGCACTCTCCGCCGTGGGCGCGTTTGTCGCGCCCGCCGTGGGCGCGTGTGTGGCCGACCGCCTGATCAGCGCGGAACGCCTGCTGAGTCTCTGTCACTTTGGGGCTGCCGCGTTCATGGGGCTGATCATCCGGCAGACAGGCTTCGAGACCGTGTTGCCATGCTATCTGGGCTATGCGGTCTGCATGGGGTCGACCGTTGCCCTGACGAATGCCATTACCTTTCATCACGCACCGCAGGGCCACCGTCGGTTTGGCAACACCCGCGTGTGGGGCACGATCGGCTGGGTGACGGTGGCCTGGGGATTCGGCATTCTCTGGCTGCATGACCTCGGCGGCGCCGGCCCTGCCGGCCATCTTCGCTATGCCCTTGGGTTTTCGGTCTGGGCGTCCTTGGTGTTGGGACTCTATGGCCTCTCTTTACCGCGGGTCGACAAGCGAATCCAAGGGCCGATCCGTCTCCTACCGCGAGAATCGATGCGGGTATTCATGAAGCCCCAAGTCCTGCTCATGGCAGCGGCAGGGTATCTGGTCGGGACGGTCGATCGTTACTACTACTTTGGCATGGCCCTCTATCTCAAGGACCTGGGCTATACCGAGGGCCAGATCATACCCATGATGAGCGCCGGACAGATCACGGAGATGGTTGCCATGTGCCTGCTTGCCTGGTTTCTGGCCCGGCTCGGGACCAAACGAACCCTACTGCTGGGTCTATTGGCGGAGATCGGCCGCTTCTCCGCCTTTGCGTTCGGTTCTTCCACCTTCCTGATGCTCATCGGCAATGCCTGCCATGGTCTGGCCTTTGCCTTCTTCTTCACGTCCCTCTACATCACCATTGACAGCTACTGTGACACGCAATCTCGCACCGGTCTGCACCAGCTCTTCACCATCGCCACGTCGAGCTTGGGCGCCCTCACCGCCAATCTGCTAGGTGGCTGGTGTCTGGATCACTTCGTCAGAGCGTCGACCCAGACCCAGCCCGATTACCGTGGGTTTTGGCTTGTTCCGACCGTGATCTCCTGTATATGCTTCGTGATAATCGCCCTTTTCTTCAAGGAGCACCATGACAGCGATCCCCTTCAAGAAATACCACGGACTGGGTAACGACTACCTGGTCATCGATCCAACCGTCGGTCCGCTGGATCTAACGCCGGAGCGGATTCGCTTTATCTGTGATCGTCACTTCGGTGTCGGTTCAGATGGTCTGTTGTACGGACCCATCGTCGATGACTCCGGCGGCCACCGGGTCCAAATCTTCAATCCGGACGGAAGCGAGGCGGAAAAAAGCGGCAACGGACTGCGAATCTTCGCCCGATACCTCTATGACGCGGGCCACGTGCAGACCAAAAGCTTCGCAATTCAGACGCTCGGTGGCCCTGTGACGGCGGAGATTCAGGATGACACCGGCGAGACCATCAAGATAGGCATGGGGAAGGTGACGTTTCAAAGCAAGGCCATTCCCATGGCCGGACCCGATCGGCAGGTCATCCGCGAAGCCTTGGACATCGACGGCACGCCCTATGAAGTCACTTGCCTGTCTATCGGCAATCCTCACTGTGTCATTCCCCTGGCCGAAATCTCGGAGGAAATCACCCGACGGCTCGGCCCTCTGGTAGAGCGCAATCCCTTCTTTCCCAATCGCACCAACGTCCAATTCGTGCGTATCACGGACCGCCACACGTTGGAGATTCAGATCTGGGAACGAGGGGCCGGCTATACGCTGGCCTCGGGCAGCAGCGCCTGCGCGGCCGCCGCCGCCACACATAAGCTAGGACTCGTCGCCAGCCCAGTGACCGTCCGCATGCCGGGTGGCGCCCTGAGAATCGACCTTGAAGAAGGGGGACATGTCTCTCTGACCGGGCCGGTGGAATACATCTTCGAGGGAAAGATCACGTCGCTTCCTTAGGTCGGTGGGTCCGTAGGTCTGTAGGTCTTTGGGTCGGGTGGAAGTTTCTTGTTTTTATGCGCTGCCGCTTTTCTCTAATTGCCCCTGCGGCATCGACAAGCTGTTCTCTTCTGAGTGGGCAAGCCCGGCACGTTGACCGAACTTGTTTGACCAGTGGAGCCTGGCGGAGCACACGGGGCAGTTGAAAACTGATAATTGAGAATTGAGAATTGAAAACTTAAAACTGCTAAGCCACCGCCAATTCACATTTTGCAATTCTCAATTCTCAATTTCCAATCCCCCTCTCGACGGACCCAAAGACCCACCGACCTACTGACCTCGGCCAAGGTGCAGTCTCTGCGTCTCTAAGCGTGGCACATCTTTGGAAAATGTCAGGCGCTCTGCGGCTCCTCGCGGCCCACGACGGTGTCGTCCTTAAACAAGGCGACGAAGAACAGGGTCACCAAGACCGCCATGCCGATCGGCCACAACCACACGTTCTTCCAGACATGTCCCACGATCTGTTCCTTCCCTTCGACAACCTCTTTAAGAGCATAAATATCTATCACCCAGCCTGCCAGCATGACGGCGAATAACCAGCCGAGCCCGAAGGTGATCGATGAAATGAGCCCCTGCGCCTGGGCCTGGATCTCCTTGGGGGCTTTCTTGTCGATATACAACTGCCCCGTCACGAAGAAGAAATCGTAGCAAACTCCGTGCAAGGCCAGCCCCAGGTAGAGGAGGGGGGACAAACTTTCGGTGGTTCCAAGGCCGAAACAGAGAAAACGAGCGGTCCAGGCCGTCATGCCCATCAACAGCATCTTCTTGACACCAAACCGCGCAAAGAACCAGGGCATCATTACCAAAAAGATGACCTCCGCCATCTGACCGATGCTCTGTTTGAATTGAACGCCCTTCATGCCGATTTCATTGAGGAAGAGGTTGCAGAA
>JADFHU010000492.1 GCA_022567055.1 Planctomycetota bacterium | reverse complement strand
GGAAGGGCCTATATAGTCAATGAGGCGCACGGGCTACGCACGGCCATCTTACGGCGTCTGCTGGGGCTCCTGGAGCGTATACCGGACCACGTCTGCATTATCTTTACGACGACTAAGCAGGGCGAATCCAAGCTATTTGACGACCAGATAGATGCGAATCCGCTGTTGTCCAGGTGTGCCAAGATCGAATTGACAAATCAGGGTTTGGCAAAGGTATTTGCAGAGCATTGCAGAGAGATCGCCACCAGAGAGAACCTGAATGGCAAGTCGATACAAAGCTATGTCAGACTCGCCCAAAACTGTAGGAACAATTGCCGCGAGATGCTCATGACCATTGAGTCGGGCGAAATGCTGGAGCAAAGTGAGGCTTAGACCATGGGAAAAAAGGAAAACAAAATTGCCGTTGGCTACTTGAGGGTATCAAGCAAAGGCCAGATCCGGGGGCACGGATTCGAGAGACAACGCGACGAGATAAAGCGTCATGCAAAAAAGAACGGCTACACGACCATCGAATGGTACAAAGAAGCATACACAGGGACCGAGGAGGACAGGCCGGAGTTTTTGCGTATGATCGAGGATCTGCTGAGCAATGGTTGCCGGACGATTATCATCGAATGTATGGACAGGTTCGGCCGGCGCTCTATGGTGTCGGAGCAGTTGCTGGCGCTGCTGATACGCAAGGGCATTGCCATGATCTCCGCCATGACCGGGCAGAACATCACCGAGGACGTGCAAGACGAAGATGACCCGTGGAAGAAGTTCATCGTCCAGATTCAGACCAATTTCGCTGAACTCGACAAACGGCTCCTGGTGCGGAAGCTGCGCAAGGCCAGGGAAGCCAAGAAGGCCAAAACAGGCCGATGCGAAGGGCGTAAACCTTACGGCTACTATCCGGGTGAAGAGGAGGCCATTCAGAGGATTAAGCAGCTTAACCGAAAGCCCCACGGTGAAGAGCGTATGGGTTGCAGAGCCATTGCCAGGCAACTGAATAAGGAAGGTATCAGCACTAGATCGGGCGTTCCTTGGAGCAATACGCAGGTCAAATCGATCCTTAGCCGCAAGAAGTAAGGGCCGGCGGGCCTGGGAGGTTATGCCCACTGCTATCCTCGATTTGCTTCGGGCGTTCTTCCTCTGGGGTCTGCTAAACACAACAATTTGGGGGGCTAGTCTTCCTTCGACTTCGACCTTTTCAGGAGTCTTGCCCTCGTCCCTGTCCACGCAATACCGGGCCAATCTCTCTGACCCGCAGTCCCTTGCCCTCCTTGGCGGTCTCGACGAGCCTCAGGGCGATCTGCTGGGCCTGTGTGAGCGTAGAGCGGTCCACCTTGGCCAGTTGAGCGTCCGTCATCTCCATGAACCGATTGATGAACTTCCACAGATTCGTGCGGGCCTTTGGTGAACCCTTGGGATTGCCACTCTGTCCGGGTTTGAACTGGCTGTCCTCAGGGGGTTGACAGTATCCAACCTCTCCCTTGGAACTTTTAGCAGAATTTCCCTGTTGTGCAGGGAATTCCTTGCCCATCTTCTCACTCATGGTCGTCGCCTCCGTGCTGGCGTACTAGTGCTTTGTCACACAAAACTTTTAGGATAAAGCAACTCAAGGTTTTCCCTAGCGCTGTGAGAGATCGAGGATTACAGACGCAGCAGATGCCTGTTAGGTACAAGCACGAACCCACAATTTTAAAGTTGACAAAGCACTAGATTGATGATGGACCGCTTGATGGGTTCGGGGAGGGTCGGGCAGGCCTCTACCAGCCGGGCCAAATCGGGATCAGAAGGGGGCTTTCGTGCATCGAGTGCGCCGCTTTCTGCACAGGCACTCTTGGAAATCGTGGTTTTCGGGGGCGTAAGGGCGGACTGTTCGAGTCCTGTATCGCCCACTTTTCTAACCCTCTTCTTGGTAACAACTTACCGTGGTTTTCACTGCCTAGCCGACCATCATCAAAAAGAACACCAAATCCGCTAAGATACGCCGTATTGGGCTCCAATCTACACAAAAACTACACCAAGAGAAGCCTGTGCCTGGCATTTATTCGTACGTCTTGATAGTATTGAACTTACACGCCTCTGTGTGTAAGATCAAGTAATGGTTGGGTTCATCAAAATCGACTGTTGGAGCCTCTACAGGAGGCTTGATATCATAGCCCACTTGACCGCAGAGAATGTCGCCCTTCGCCAACAGATCGTTGTACTGAAGAGGAACCAGCATCGCCCAAGACTGAAGGATCGTGACCGTCTATTCAAACCTTTCTGGAGGTGTACCATGAAGCAGCAACGTCGCACCGGATTTACCCTCATCGAACTCTTAGTCGTCATTGCCGTGATCGCTGTGCTCATGTCCATTCTCATGCCGGCCCTGCAGGCCGCGCGTAAGCAAGGCCGTGCCGCAGCGTGTCTCGCCCAGACTAGGCAATGGGGCACCATCTGGCAAATGTACTTTGACGATCACAACGGCAAGATGCCTGATGTTCAGCAAGGCCTAGGAACAATAGGGGGATGGAATCGGGGTTTTTGGGTGACGGTTCTGGCGCCCCAGTGGGAGAAACGCCCCGAGATTCTGTTATGCCCCAGTGCAAAAAAAACCGGCACTCGAACGCAAGGCAGCTATGACATCATTGGATCGTACGACCAAGCCTACAATCAAGGCAGATATACTTATCGTGGCCGGGACGGTGAATTGCTTGAAAATGTGATGAGCAGTTACGGTATGAATCTTTTTGCCTGTTCGACACCGACTACCGTACAAGGTAGACCGAAGGAATACCACTTTCAAAACCAAAACCTAGTCAGAAGAACTGGAGAGATCCCGGTATTTGTCGATGCCATGTGGCGCGGGGGGGGTCCTTTCTATGACCTGGAACGGGGCTACTTACCTCACCCTCGAGAGAATGGTGGCTGGACCGGCTATGGCTATGAAATGCAACACTTTGCCATGGACCGACATGGCGGCGGCGTAAACGTCCTCTTCCTGGACGGATCGGCCAGGAAAGTTCGCGTGCGACAACTCTGGGGCCTTCTGTGGCACGAGGGGTATGACCAGCGCCGGGCGGAACGGTTCGACGAATCGTTTTGGCCTAAGTGGATGCTGCAGTAGGGCTTATTAGCCGTGCTATTCGTCACGACATCTTGGACTCTTGTGAACGAGAACTCGTCAATCATCGCTGATTTCAGCACGTGAGGTGTAATTACTCGGCCGGCAGCAAATCAGGTTCATCCGAGACAACTCTAAGTCAATGCTAATGAAGGAGTTATGCGAGGACGTTATTTGCACCCCACGCCAGACTTCGTTTGTTATGATGACGTCGCGGTAGGGAAGGGGTGGTCTCCCCACGTCGACGCTGTTGGGGCGTCGAGGCAGAGCATGAGAGTTGAGGACACCCGTGGTAGACCGGACGGGAACCGTAGACGGGCTCTGAGCGTTCTATACTACGACGTTCGCTCGATAGTTAAATAGTTAACAGGAGACACACGATGCACAAGCTACTCGTTGAACGCACGCTGCGCGCCGGCGTCACCCTCATGGTGGCCGGTCTCATTCTGGCCTCCGCACCGGCGTCCGCCCAAGGTATCCGCTACGGTCACGGAAGCCACCGATTCGGCCACCACGGCGGTACCCATCATGGCCATCGCTACTATGGCCACCACTACCGGCACGGTTTTCACCGTGGGTACGGACACCGCTATCCCCACTACTACGCCGGACGGCATTACCCGTATTCCTATGGCGGTCGCGTGTACCGCAGCTACTCGCCGCGCTACGAGAGCTCCTCGTACGGGGACAGCCGCAGCTCGCAGGGTCACGACCCCAAGTCGACCTCGGACCGCACCGACCCGTATGACACCGGTTCCGCTGATGGAGTTTCATCCGCCAAACAGCACGGAGGGAGTCATGGCTGGGCGCTGCTTTCCAGCGGCCAGTACAGAGAGGCGCTCGGGAAGTTCGCGAGCGAGGTGTCGAGCCATCCCACGAAAGGAGTGCCCAAGGTCGGCTTCGCGCTGGCCTCAGCGAGGATGGGCGACCTGTCGGGGGGGATCTGGGCCATGCGCCGCGCGTTGCGTCACGATCCGAAGGCGTTGCATTACATCGTCGTGGACGAGCCGCTCCGGCCGCAGCTCCAGCAGCTCGTCAAGCGCTACGCGACTCCGGCTCAGAGCCCCGCCCGTGCCGATGGAGAAGCCTTCATGCTGGGCGCGCTTTACTACCTGCTTGGTGACCTCGAGCATGCCCGGGAGGCGATTCACCGGGCCATCGGGTCTGGCGACGATAGCCCGAGCAACAGAAACCTCAAGCGTCTGATCGACGAGGCGCGCGCAGCAAGGTCATCTACGCAATGATCGCTGCTACTCGCGCTGGCTCTCGCCGAACGAGCATTACGAAGGCTTTGGCAAGACCGGCGAGTTCGCACTCGCCCGAAGAGAAGGCGACATGATCGTCTTCTTGCTCAGCCATCGTCACCGTGACCTGGACAACCTCCAGCCCATGCCGTTACCCAAATGCGCCAATTGAGGAGAGAGTACACTATATGCCTGATGGCACGATCGGAAATATGGAGACCGATGATGAGACGAACGACGGCTGAAATTTGTTTGTGTCCTTGCTTAAGGAGACTCCAAATGAAGATGCACCTCGTTGTTCTGCTATTACTAGTCGTTAGCCTAGTCGCTTTACAAGGCTGTTCCGGCGGCGGAACATGGTTCCCGAACAACCACCGGCCTGTAAACACACAGAATTACTGGGATTGGAACTCGACGAGTCATTGGGGTCACCGCTCCTTTCGGCACCATGCCCTCAACCATGACCACCATGAGCACCACGCGCACCACAACCACCATCACCACTGAGATAGTGTAGACAGGCCTGTCTGAGACGACTCTGTGGCCGCCCACAGCGGTCCCGTGGCGCTGATGGCCCGTTGTTCGGGTTGCTCGGGGTGTGGGCAGTAGCTCCGCGTTCG
>JADFHU010000022.1 GCA_022567055.1 Planctomycetota bacterium | reverse complement strand
GCATCAACAATCCGCGCTGGGGCCTGGATAACTGGATTTATGTCGGAGCCGGGGGCAACGGCGGAACCATCACCGGCCCACATCTCGCCGAGCCGGTTGAGCTTCGGCATTCGGACTTTCGCATCAAGCCCGACGGTTCGGCGATTGAACCGGTCAACGGCCGAGTCGGTACATTCGGCTTGACGATCAACGACGTCGGCGACCGTTTTCCGTCCACCGGTGGGCGGCCGGCCATGTACGCACTGCCATTGCCTTATCATTACCTGGCGCGGAATCCCGAC
The DNA here is from genome assembly GCA_022567055.1 of Planctomycetota bacterium. GTDB lineage: Bacteria > Planctomycetota > Phycisphaerae > Sedimentisphaerales > Anaerobacaceae > JAIPFM01. The sequence goes on along the minus strand of JADFHU010000022.1, from coordinate 17,472 downwards.
GTCGCCATGCCCGAATCCAATTATTACGCGGCCACGTACAACCGGGGTTACAGAATCAGCGACCCGCACCCCTGGCGCGTCAGACGCCGGCAGGATCCGGCCTGGGTGAAGTTCTACGGGGACCGAGAGACCAACAGCAACTTCTTCTCGGGCGGATGCAGCAACGAGTTCTACGGCGACACGCTGTTTCCCGAAACGTATCGCGGAAACATTTTCTACTGCGAACCGTCGCTCAACATGGTGCATCGCTGCGTCGTGAATCGTGACGGAGCGGGTTACCGAGGACACCGCGCGGCGAGCGAGCAGCAGTCGGAGTTTCTCGCTTCCACGGATCAATGGTTTCGTCCGATGAATCTGCGGGTCGGACCTGAAGGCGCGCTCTACATCGTCGACATGTACCGCGAGATTATCGAAGACTACTCGGCAATCCCGCGATTCCTGCAACAGCAGTACGGGCTCAATAAGGGCGGCGATCACGGGCGAATCTGGCGATTGGCGCCGGAAGTTTTCACGACGCGGAGAATGGACGACCTTACCAGCCTCAGCGATGCCGAGTTGGTGCGAACGACAGGTCACCCCAATCGTTGGAGACGTCAAACGGCACAGCGACTGCTTATCGAGCGCAACGCCGTGTCTGCCGCGCCATTGCTCTCGAGGCGTCTTCGCACAACAGCCTCTCCGCAAGCAAAGATTCACGCGCTCTACACCCTCGAAGGCCTCGGAGCACTGCGCGCTTCGGATGCTGCCTTTGCCTTGAGCGACGAGCACTACGGCGTCCGCATGCACGCGTTGCGATTGTCGGAACGTTGGCTCGACTCGGACGAAACCCTGATGGCTCAAGTCATCAACATGACCAACGACGACGATCCCAGTGTCCGTCTTCAATTGGCAATGACAGTGGGACAGTCGCGGGATGTCCGAGCGGTCGATGCGTTGCTGACCTTAGCCAGCCAAAACGGAAGCGACCGATGGATGGCCACAGCCATACTCAGTTCTGCGCGCGGACGGGCGGGAAAACTGCTAACAGGTCTGTTGCAGCAAACGGGGTTGAGCAAGGACGCACTTCCCCTGATACGACCGCTGGCCGCGACACTTGCCCGCGGCCGCGACGTTCCCGGGATGTCCCGGATGCTGACGACCCTCGCAGGATTGGATGACGAGATTCAGACGGCGTGTCTCTCGGGGCTGGTTGACGGCGTCTCACGAGGGAATCAGGCAATTCTCGAATCGCCTGACGGCTGGGCTTCTCTTGCACGGTTCTTGCAAAGCGAGTCACAGGCGCTGCGCGAATTGGCAACCAAACTCGCCGTCCATTTGCCGCTGGCGAATAACGACCAACTTAAGATCATTTTCACGAAGGCGGTCGAACAGGCACTCGATGAGCAGGGCACGCTTGAGCAACGGCGGCAAGCGCTGCAGGTATTGGCAAGTGCTCCGTATGACGTGCTTGCCCCGGTGGCGACGCGGCTTCTGGACGCCAGTCAACCTCCGACGCTCCAACTTGCGGCCGTCGCATCCCTGGGATCATCCGTTGACGAGCGCGTTGGCGCGGCGCTGTTAGCAGGCTGGCCGAGTTACACGCCCGGAGTTCGCCAAGCCGTGATGAAAACGCTTTTCGCACGCATCAGCAGACTGCCGGCGCTGCTGGACGCCCTCGAGAACGAGGTGATCGGCCCGGGAGAAATGACGGCAATCGGGCGCGAGCAGTTAATTACCAGCCGCGACCGGGATATCGCGTCCCGAGCACGGATGTTGCTCACAAATCCGACCGCGGACGCCGAGCTGCAACGGCGCATCGACATCTACCAGAAGGCGCTGTCCGAACCGCGCAATATCGACCGCGGCAAACAGGTCTTCGTCGAAAACTGCCTCGCTTGCCACAAGCTGAACGACGAAGGCCACGACATTGGTCCGCGGCTGGGGACGATCATCAACAGACCCGACGAGACGATCCTGCTCGATCTCCTCGATCCCAGCGGCCGCATCGAGCCGGAATACCGCAGCTACATCGTGGAGACGCAGGACGGTGGCATCTTCACCGGCATCCTGGCGTCGGAATCCCCCACCAGCGTAACGCTCCGCCAAGAGAAAGGGATAAACGAGTCCATCCTTCGCAAAGACATCAAGTTCATCAGGGCGTCCAGCGTTTCCTTAATGCCGTCAAATCTGCCCGAACTGATGAGCCCGCAGGACGTCGCCGACCTTATCGGATTCCTGCGTAAGGCGTTTCAATCAAGCGTGCATGATCGAACTGACGGGGGCGGGTAAAGTCCTCTACAAGACCGCCGATCGTCCGACTCACAGTGAAAAGAATCCTATGTCCTTGTCAACCATGAATAGGACCACCACAAAAAGCTGATTTCTCAGCATGATTCCTCATAAAAATGGGATGTCACTCACCACAGTCAATGAATCCGATGCAATAGCACAAATAGATATGGTATCCATTTTTCGACAGTAGCAAGCACTTTTCAGGCTCAATTCGTCCAAAATCAGCATCTGCGGTGACAAAATGGAGTCATACAATTCAATATAGGCATTAACTCCATTCAGGTCATGGAGAGGGTCACTTAGGGCTTAGTTCCTGGTTGGAAAACTGTCGTTGTTTGATCAACCAAACCGGTCCCCTAGTAATCTTTCTAAAGAGACTTTACGGCTGTACTCTGCCTTCGTACAGTGGTCCCATTGGCCGTTGACAAGTACACCGTATCCCGTTCCCTGCTATAATCACTCCTGTAGGTGGAAATCAAATTTCCTATCAGTTACTCATTCTCATCAATCTGCATGAGGTAGGACACGAGCTGGGCGCGTTCTTTGTCGGCGAGCGAGGCGGTGTCGCCGTGTTTGCCGTTGACGTTGCGCGCCACCAGCACATCCATCAGCGTCGCGGCGGAGCCGTCGTGCAGGTACGGGGCGGTGTCCCAGATGCCTTTCAGGGTGGGCGTGTCGATGCCCAGCAGCTTGCCGCCCAGGCGCTTGCCGGAGGTCGGCAGCATCGTCCCGACATCGTACAGTTCACCGCCGGATGAGTTGGTGTAGTCGGGGCCGCTGTGGCATTCGGCGCACTTGAGTTTCGCAAACAGCGCCCTGCCGGCCGTGCCGGCCGCGGTCAGGCTGCCGTCGGCATTCCGATAGGGACTGTCGGGCACACGGTCGAGCGAGCTGACATAGGCGGCGAGGGCGTCGAGATCTTTGCTGAGACCCGCCTTTTCGCCGCCGAGCGGCTGGTTGCGCTTGCCGCTTTCGAACTGTTTGTCCGCCATCAGCCCCGACCCCCCGAAGGGACCGCGGATATCGTGTTCAAAGTCGTGGATCTCATCGAAGTTGCCGGTCCAGTGGACACGCCCGTGCCCGGCGCCGCGCCGGCCCAGCAGCGAGATGGTGTTGCGCAGACCTTCGCCGCGATCAGTGAAGTCAAACACCCGGGCGTCCTGATCGCCGCTCTGATGGCAGACGGCGCAGCTGATGTAGCCGTCCTTGCTCATGCGCGGGTCGCGGGCGTTGTAGAAGATCTGTTTGCCGCGCAGCACCTGTTTGCTGAGTTTCTCGCGCTCGACTGTGTTGATTGTGCCCAGACGGCTGGCACTGATCGTCGACAGCGCCAGAATCGTACTGACATCGAAAACCGAGATGCTCCGCGACGTAAAGTTGTGGACGAACAGCCGCTGGCGTTTGGCATCGAGAACGAGTCCCTGCGGCGCCAGCCCGGTGTCGAGAATCGAGGTGATCTTGTGATTGTCGTAGGCGTCCAGGACATCGACCAGATTGGATCCCTGCGAGACAACAAAGGCGATGTCGCCGAGCGCGGAGAAGGCGATTGCCCGCGGCATCGTCCGGTCGTCCAGGTCGGTGCGCGCGGCGAGCACTTCTTTTCCGTCTTCGACGTCAATCTGCGAGACAATGGCGCGGACGGTGCTCTCGAAAGTGGGCTTCTGTTTGTCCCGTGCCAATCCGCGCTGGACGTTGTCCTTCTTCGACGGGATCCACAGTCGCTGCCCGTCCGGCGCCAGCGTTGGGGAGCCCAGATAGTTGGGCACGCCGCGACCGCCGTCCTCCTTGTCAGGCCCCGGATCGATGGCCAACTGGTGTCGCTTCACAAGCGTGCCCCTGCTCGACAGTTCGATCACTTCGCCGTGGGTCTGTGGTGAATTGAAGCGGGTGATGAAAACACGCGACGAGTCGGCCGAGACGGCGATGCCACGGGGCTTGGGGCCGACAGCGAAACGACGAGCCGGCGCAGCAGGATCGGCCGCGTCGAGTTTGGCGACTTCACCCGTTGCTCCAAGCGTCACCCACGCCGACCGGCCATCCGGGCTGAAGCAGATGCCGAACGGCTGAGACGCGTAGCCCATGCGAACAGTTTGGGCGACCTTATACGTCTTTAGGTCGACGATGCTGACTGTCGCACTGTCCTGATTGGCGACCCAGATCCTGCCGTCAGGGGCCTCGGCCAACGTGCGCGGCTTCTTGCCAACCGGAATTTCGGCGATCTTCTTCAGTCCATTACTATCGGCGATGGTGACGCTGTCGTTGTCCGAATTAACGCAGCAGATGCGGTCGCCGCCCCCAGTCAGGATCACCGTGCTGCTGTGCGTCGGAGCCTGTTTGGTGACCGGCCGGATGACCGTCTGCAGCTGGGTTGCCGCCGAATAATGGTTGCCGCGCCGCGCCCTGACGATAACGCTGTAGTGGCCGGGCTTCGCATAGCGATGCGTTGCCGCCGAGGCGATGGCGAATGTCGTCGCCTCCGAACCGTCGCCGAAGTCCCACGAGTATTCAATCTTATCGGTGACGGCGGGCAGACGTTTGAGGTCAAGATCGAAGCGAATGTCGTCACCGATATGGCGGGTCGGCGTCGGCCGCATCGCCGCTTTGAAGTTCTCATAGACTGTCGTCGAAAAGCGGCTGGCGAATGTGGCGGTGATGGCATTTCCGGCCCAGTCTTTGATGCCGCCCGCGGGAACGACGATCTCGTAGACCGTGTCCTTGTGCAGCGGCTGCGCCGGTGAAAAGTTGACGATGCCGGTTTGATGGCTGTAGGTGCCGTCGATGGCCTTGCCGCCGACCGGCCGAACGATCATCGTCTTGCTGTTGACCGTGCGCAGATCGACCTGATCGGTCAGCGTGATGCCAATGCGCGTCGTCAACGGCTGATCGCCGGCGCCATCCGGCGGATTGACCATGTTGACGAGTGGCGGTGTGGTGTCGGCCGCCAGCTGATGCGGGGCGATGCGCGATCCGTTGTGATGATCGTCCGAAATGAAGATCAGATGTCCGACGGCCGTGCAGAAATCCCAGTCGGGGCCACGACCCTTGGGGCTGATGCGGCTGACCACCTTCATCGGTGGGTCGGCTGCGAGTTTCGCGTAGTTGCGCGACATGCCGGCGTGGACGAAGCCATCCTGGATGACCACGTAGCCGCCGTTACCGCCGGTCTTCGGAGACACCGTTTTGTATTGGATATTGGTCGGGTCGCTGACGTCGTAAACGTAAATCTTCTGGTCGTTGCCGACCAGATACAGTCGATTGCCGTTGATCATCGAGCTGTAGATGCCCTCGGCCTTGGGTTTGGCGTCGAGCAGGCTCGGGGCCGTGGGGTTGGAAATATCGAGGGTGGCAATGCCGCGATGCTTTTCCATGGAGCTGACGTAGAGCACGTTACCGACGGCGAAAATCGGGCCGACTCTGAATCCACCGGTCTGGTGAATGGGAACGGGATCGCCGACACGGTGGGGGTTCTTCGGATCCGAGGCGTCGACGATATGAATGCCCGTATTGGTGCCGCCGACGTAAATGTAGGGCGCCTGGAAAGACAGCCACCAGGCGGTGTCGGTGTAGTTCCCGCCAGACATCGGAGGCAGTTTGATGCGGCTGAGCTGGACCGGCTCTTTGACATCGGTCCAATCCCAGATCTGAACGCCCCAGCCATCCTGCAGGGCGACCAGGTCGCGATCCTTGTAGCGTGCAAACCCGTAGCCGTGGCCTTCGCCGAACGTGTAGGTCAACTCATTCTGCACGCGGTGCACCAGGGCCGGCTGGCGCGGGTCGGAGATGTCGTAAAAGGCAAAGCCGCCTTTTCCTTTGCCGTGGTCGGTGGTGAAGACGACCACCAGATAACCGCGGTGCATGGCCAGATAGCCATGCGCCAACGGTGCGCCGTTATCCTTGCTGAGGGCGCCGATGACGGTGTACAACTCCGCCTTGGTAAATGTCGTCTTCGGCACGCCGGGCCCGTCCGCCAAAGCTGAGCCTGTGGCAACAGCGAATAGAAACAGAATGGCGAGCGAGCGATTCATTGCCCGAAACTATAAGCAAACGTCCGCGGAAAATCCAGAGAGAAGGCACGCTCACGACAGAAAATAGTGGCGCCGCCACCATCGTTCCTGCCGCTGCTATTCCCGTCCCCGGCGTGCCTTGTGCCGCCGGAACGAAAGCTTATGACTTCCGCTTAGACGACTGTCCCTCACCCCGTGCAGTGCAAGAATCATATCCACCTAACTCAGTCAACTCTAAGAGCACCTACGCAAAATGAAACAGAAACTATGGCTCCCGCTCGTCACCTGTCTGGCCTAAATCACTTAAATCCGATACGATAGATGGATATTCATTTTTGGACAAAAACAAGCATTTTGTCAGGCTCAAATCGTGCAAAATCACCACCTGTGGTGTCAAAATGGAGTCATACAATTGAGGATATGAATTAGCTTTATTTGGGTCATAAAGCGTGTCACTTAGGGCATAGTTCCTGGTTGGAAAACTGTTGTCGTTTCGTCAACTAAGGCGGTCCATGGGTGATCTTTCTAAAAGAGACTTTACGGGTATGTTCTGCCTTCGTACAGTGGTCCCATTGGCCGTTGACAAGCACATAGAGGACCAGAACATGGTGCCAGTCAGACATCGCCGAATCCCACGCATGATCCCTTTCCTGATCATGTGTGGTCTTGCTTGTCTTCCTAGCTATGCGCAGTACAGCAGTGGAACCGGCACGCCCGAGGATCCCTACCAGATTGCCACGGCTCAGGACTTGGTAGACCTGGGCAACGATCCCAATGATTATGACAAGTATTTCATTCTTACCGCGGATATTGATTTGTCTGGCTATACATTCAAGCAGGCTGTCGTCGCCTCAGATACAGCGCCGAACATTTGGGGGTTTCAGGGGACTGTGTTCTCCGGATCGTTTGATGGAAATAACCATAAAATCTCAAATTTGACGGTAGCCGGAGGAGCCTATCTGGCTCTATTCGGAATGGTCGCATCACAAGGCAAAGTCAGCAACCTAGGCATCGTGGACGTGAACGTGGTGGGTACGGGTAAGGCTCATGAGAACATCGGCGGGCTTATTGGAGCAAATTCTGGCAGTGTGGTCAACTGCTACAGCACCGGCTCCATCACAGGAGAAGGCAGTGTCGGCGGTCTCGTGGGCTCTAACGGTGGCAGAATCATCACGAGCAACAGCACCAACTCCGTCACAGGAATGAAGTATGTCGGCGGCCTCGTGGGCTTTAACCGCGGCAACCTCACCACGAGCTACAGCACCGGTGTAGTCAAAGGAATTGATGACGTCGGCGGCCTCGTGGGTGCAAATAATCTCTTAGGAAACATCAGGTCAAGTTTCTGGGACAGGGAGACCTCTGACCGGGTCACCAGTGCCGGTGGCATGGGTCTAACTACAGTCGAGATGCAGGACATTGATAGCTTCCTCAATGCAGGCTGGGACTTCATGGAGGAAACCCGCAACGGTACGGAGGACATTTGGTGGATACTCGGAGGCCAGGACTATCCAAGATTGTGGTGGGAGCCTAATGAACCTTAAGAGAGCTAAATAGAAGATTACCACAGATCCATAGGGCCTGCCAATATCTAGTAGAAGGCCTGTACTAGATAAAACTCCAGAGGGTAGCGATATCTAAACTTGGGAGCTACCTTTAAAGCCGAAACCGAGGGGAGGGGTGGGGTGATCGCCGTCGGCAAGGGTTATGCCTATAACGACGGAGGCTACTTTCAGACAGGTGAAGGACTTCCCAACAACAACACTTCTCCTCCTCACTGGATCCTTCTTGTGCTAGCAGGTGGATCAACAAAGGCGTGACCACAGGCCCATTGGTCCTGGGAGGATTCTACAAGAGCATAGAGTTCTGGACTAACGGGGCCTAGTCAGGTGATATATCCTGGTGGCATTTCCGCCGGTGATCTTGGCCTTCTCCTCCCGTGTGCAGACCACCAGAATCCACGGATGACTCCGTAGATTTAGGGCTGCTACACACTTTAAGTCAGATACTTATTGTTGGAATTCAACAGTTAGAACTGGCCGGCTTGCCGGTATAGGGTTCTCCATGCTGTTGAAGCGCTTGGTCGTTTGGCTTGAGTTTTCGTCGCCAATTAATGCCCAGCCGAAGTTAGAATCAGGGTTGTCCAACCATGACTGCACATCCGCCACCAGCTCTGATGTCGGGCCCCAGATGTAGGGTCCAAGGCCACCTACCGTAGTGGCAGCACTAGCCGCTTCTGAGAAATCACCACCGGCCTTCTCCCAGCTTTCGGCGTCGAAGAATCGGTGTAGCCATGTAGCATCACCTGAAGCTGAAGCGATGCCTCCCCCTTCGCTTCCTTGGGCGTCCGAGGAACCTTGGCCCCAATCGGCGAGGACCTCATGAAGGGAGACTGTTGCCGGTCCTGCCGCAGTTCGTGACATATTGAGTCGGAGACTTACGCTGCTAATCGTAGCTCCGGCGGGAATGTTGCCTGCGATATCAAACGCGATAACAGCTCGGCGAATTTCGCCTCGATTGTTTGTCCCCGAGAATAAGTGGCCGCCAGCACCGTTACTAACAGATCCGTCGGAACTCTCGTAGAGAGTGTTATCTTTGATTGGATTCAACGTTATTTGCGTTGCTCCCGTCGAAGTAGGAGTTGGTTCAGGAGTAACGCCAATGCTCCCTGGTTCGACCACGGTCCACTGTGCCATCATTCCCCCATCTTCATGGTCAAGAATATGACAATGGAACATGTAAGGGTTATCAGGATCCGCGAAATCCTCAAATCTTTTGATGATTTGAACGATTTCACCGGGTTTGACGATCAAGGAATCTTTCCATCCGCGTTCGTTAGGGGGAACATTCTCGAAGTTGCCGTTTCGCGACAGAATCTGGGACGAATCGCCATGAATATGCATTGGGTGCGCTTGACCAGTAGAATTGATGATTTCCCATATCTCCGTGTCGCCCAGCTGGATCACTCCGTCAATTCGGCCCAAATCCATGGCCTTGCCATTGATCGTGAACGTAAGGTCCAGGGTCGCGATCTCCTCAGACGTCTCGACGTCAAGCCGACCGGGCGTTAATTCCCATTGGCGTGGAGCGTCGGCATTGACCGCTTCTTCCCAGGGGATACGATCGATTCTGGTTAAAGATGCCGGCAGCGTCGTAACCGGGTTCCCAGTCGGGGACCCTACAGCAATCGTGAAGATGTCAAAATCGATTCGATCATGCTCATCTGCAAGTTGGTCCGGGACATACGTATTTCCGAGTTCGGAATTATAGCTCTTTAACTGGACACTTGCATTTTCGTCGTTCCCGAAATCCACTACGATTTCCATCCGTTCTGAAGGGCCGATGATCAACCGCTCGAGTGGTACAGGGGCTTCTAGCAGCCCTCCATCCGAACCAATCTGGAAAAACGTACGGTTGTCACTGAATCCTAGGTTGTATATGCGATTGTTGGAGGCATTCAGTATCCGAAATCTGACCATTTGCGCATGGGTTTCCAGTATGGGAGAAATAACTCCATTTACTAGGAATTTGTCGCCTTTTCTGAAGGGCCACACGACGGGTCCAACATCTGGACCGAGTTTCGGATGGGTCTGGCGCATAGGGAATTCCAAAAAGGATCCGTCCTCGTTGAAGGATCTATCTTGAATGATCAGAGGGATGTCATCGACGCCATATTGGTTGGGTAAGACCAGTTGCTCGCTTTCTTCATCACGAACGATGATCATGCCGGCCAATCCTCGAAAGACCTGCCCTGACGTTCCGTTTGGGTTTCGCTGCTTATTGTCAACGGGATGAAGATGGGGGTGGTACCAATAGGTGCTAGCCCTATTCAAAACGGTAAATGTCGGGCTCCAGGTCTCGCCATTCCAGATCTCTTGATGGGGCCCTCCATCCCATTTGGCCGGCACATGAAATCCATGCCAGTGCGTGGTGGTATGTGGCCCACCAAGGTTATTCGTCACGTTGATACGAACCTCGTCTCCTTTGTACATGACCAGAGTCGGGCCAAGGTAATTACCGTTGTATCCAAGTGTGGGTGTCAGGGCTCCAGGCAGGAACTCTGTCATTCCCGGCTGCATGAGCAGATCATACGTCATCTTCCCATCTACCAATGTCCCAGTCATTACCGGTGGGATGTGGAAAGCCTGCGCCGAAGCCCCAGGGGTCGGTGTCGCCGTGGCCGCCAGAAGCAACGCGCTCAAGGCAATGAGCAAAGGCCATCGTAAGACTGTTCGCATGGCAGGGATTACTGATAGGAAGTTTGATTTAACAACCATAGATCATGATTATACACCAGAGGGGGAGGCAGCCCAATGGTAAAATAGAAATAGCGGTTAATCTGACAAGCTAAGTTTAGTCAGGTATATGACATATGCAGTATCTGTGTAGCATGGAAAAGAACGGATGCCGTGGGGTGTAAATATTATCCCTGCTATTCTTCACGACATCTTGGACTTTTGTGTACGAGAACTCGTCACTTTGAGTGGGGGAGGCGTTGAGAAGAAGATGGCAATTATTGTACTGGTACTGGTCAAGCCAAGATGGAACCACCACAATATTTCTGATTTCCAACGCATGTTTTCTGGTAAATATGTGCTGTCACTCGCATAGTTCATTGAATCCGATACGCTCCAAATATTTCTATAAAATGCCACTAATCAGCTCAAAACGGGGGTTCACTCACGCTCAATTCGTGCAATGTCAGCATCTGTGGTGTCAAAATGGAGTCATACAATTAAAGATAGGCATTAACTCCATTCAGGTCATGGAGAGGGGTACTTAGGGCATAGTTCCCGGTTGGAAAACTGTCGTTGTTTGATCAACCAAATCGGTCCCATTAGTGATGTTACTAAAGAGACTTTGCGAGTAAAATCTTCCGTCGTACAGTGGTCCCATTGGTTTTTGACAAGTACATTGTGTCCGATCCGAAAGCATTACCAACACGCCCGCTCGGCAATACCGGCCACAAAGTGACGCTCTTTGCTCTTGGTGGCGAAGGCGTGCTTCGCACGCACGGCCGGACGCAAGAGGCGGTACGCGTGATCCATCGTGCGTTGGATCACGGCGTCAACTACTGCGATACCGCACCGGCCTATGAAAGCAGCATGGATTACTACGGGGCGGCACTGGGCGAGCGGCGCCGTGAAATCTTTCTGGCTTCCAAGACGCACAACCGGACTCGCGACGGGTCGCTACGGCTGCTGGAGGATAGTCTGCGGCGGTTGCGCACGGACCATCTTGATTTGTGGCAACTTCATGATCTGCGAACGATGCGTGATCTCGACGTTATCTTCTCCAAAGGCGGGGCCATCGAGGCACTCGTCGAGGCTCGTGACGAGGGTCGCGTTCGTTTTCTGGGAATCACGGGCCACTACGATCCAACCATCTTGCTGGAGGCGATGCGAAGATTCGACTTCGACACCGTCCTGGTTGCTTTGAATGCTGCCGACGTCCACAGGCTTTCGTTCGTCGAGACCGTGCTTCCCGAGGCAGCGCGGCGGGGCATGGGTGTGATCGGTATGAAAGTCTACGGGGCGGGAACGCTCGTACGGCGACACGGACTGTTCGGACGCGTTGGAGAAAGCGGGATATCGACGGACGAAGCAATGGGATACGTGCTGTCGCTTCCAAGCGTAAGCACCGTCGTGATTGGCTGCCAAATGCCGGCCGAAGTTGACGACAACACACGGATTGCTCGTGAATTCGTTCCGTTCGATGCGCCAATGATGTGTAACCTGGAGAATCGAACGCAACGAAAGTCAGCCTCGGTGACCGGTTACAAGCGACCGGCGTAATGAGACGGTGTCGGTCGAAGTAAACTACCATGTCGCTCCAATGTCCTAAGTGCGGAACGGAATTTGACGTGACGCTATTTTCCTTCGATCGCACAATTCGTTGCGGCTGTGGGGAGTGGGTGAGCATGTCGACCGGTCACACGGAGCCGCCAGACCGCCATTGTCGACACCAAGTGGCGCAACCAGTGACGGGAGATTGGAAAATGAAATTGAAGAGTACCGAACCACCGTCGATTGAAAGTATTAGCGCAGTCAGTCTGGCCACGCACGACATGGCTCGTGCGGTGAGGTTCTACCAGATGCTCGGATTCACCGTTCGGCACGGTGGGGCGAATGCGTCGTTTACGAGCATGAACGCCGGCTCAAGCTTTGTGAATCTGATCGCCCGGCCAACGAACCAAAGGTGGTCATGGTGGGGGCGAGTCATCTTCTATGTCTCCGACGTCGACGCAATGTACCGCCGGGTGGTTGAGAATGGTCTGCGCCCAGACACGTCCCCACGCGATGCCAAATGGGGCGAGCGTTTTTTTCACATCACGGACCCGGACAGGCATGAACTGAGCATTGCGGCCCCGCTTCCCGACGTTGGGTGATCAGCGAGATTTGTTTGTCGGTCAGGCGATGACAAATGGGTGAAGAGTTCGGCAGCTCGTCTCGGTTTGAAGTTCACGTTACGCCCGCGCGGTCGGCCACGAAAGAGCAAATGACGGGCTGCGCAGCTGGATTCGTTGCCGCAAAAAAGAGTCCTGACCGCCTGTGCTTGTCAAGACAAGATAGGGCCACTGTGAAACAGCTGATTTCTCCCTCATGTTCCCTCAATTAGATGGGTGTCACTCGCAACGTTCATTGAATCCGATAGCGAAAAACTGCCGTTTTTGGGCCAAGATCAAGGGTGAAGAAACAGTGCTACTATGCGCAGAAATCGGGATTCTTGGCATGGTTTCTGTCTCTGTCGTCGATCTCCGTATCGGATACCGATAGTCTGACAAGGCTCTGAAATGAAAGGGCTTTTGCGCCGTGCAGTGCAAAAACCATCTCTTTTTAATTTCTCCTCCTCCACGGCTGTATGGTCTCCTCGGATGAAACTGTTTGCCTGACGGACGAGGATTTCATAGCGTGCCCGCACTATGAAAGAGAGATTATGGCTTCCGCGCGTCACCCGTCTGGCCTATTGCATTGACAAGGAACTCTACAATACGATTGACTACCTGAGGGAACAGATACGGGTTCTTGTGGAACACCAAGAGAGCCAGGGCGGCAATCTTTCGATACTCGGTTATGCCACCAGCCTTAACCGTGTCCAGGTTCAAAATGTCGGCCGACCCCGCTTCGATCAAGTCTCTGCAGCCCCAACGTGTGAACTCGTTCTCTCCCGCCACAATTGGCATGTCGAGCGCTTGCTTGACTTCCGCGCAGCCGGCGAAATCGTCGGGTTCGACCGGCTCCTCAAACCAGAAGGGATTGAATCTCTCGACGGCCCTGCCGAACCGGATAGCTTCGTACGCATGCCACTTGTTGTTGGCGTCGATCAGGAGGTCGTCGATGGTTTTGTCGTCGCGATAGTAGCCGCCGGCGGCGTAAACGCGGATCTTCTTGTTGTGGACACCGAGAACCTTGTAGACAGGCAGGCCCAGCGCCTTGCCGATGAGGTCCCAGATCGCCATGTCGAGGGATCCCATGGCAGCAATGTAGTCACCCTTGGCTACTGGCTTTCGATTGTAGCGATACATACGGTCCCAGATGCGCTCGACGTGAAAGGGATTTTCGCCCTTGACCTTGGAAAAAACGGATTCAATGAGTTTGGAGCCGGAGGGCATGCTCCGCCCGACAAGACCCTGGTTGGTTTGAATCTCTAGCTGGGCCATGCCGGGAGTGCCGCCGCCGCTCACAATAATAGCGTTCCGTTTGCGCGGCGTCTTTCCTGGAAAACGGAGGCGCAGGAAACCCATCCCTGTGACGCGCAGGTCGTCGATGTCGGCCCTGGCCGCTTGCCGCGTCACCGCCGCCCAGGCAGACTCCCGCGGCCAACAGAGATGGAAACCCGAGTGCTCCACCGATAACCGAATGGACAAATCCTCGCCTGTCCAACCCTTAGGAACCGGCAAGAAATAACTTGGACTTTTGGATGCCCAATTGCACCGCATCTTTGGCCGCTTCTCAATCGCCAAATCCTCACTGTAGCCCACTACACCTCCGGTTTGGCTCAATCGGCGCGACCAAATCTACGGCACACTTGAACCCCAAAATGTCCAACTTATTTTTGCCGGTCCCTTAAACGCTCATCGTGTCGCTCCTTATCGTTGTCGTCCAAGCACTTTCGTGACCTTGCCACGTCCAATTGATTCTACTATTCAGAGCGCTTGAATACACCCGGAAAACCATGGAGCCATCCCATGTTGTCCTCTGTATTTGTGCTCAGGTGCGGTGCCGATATGTCGGGCACATTCCTTGCTTTCTCGCCATGGCTAGCTATCATGCAGGCTCCAGGCCTTGACTTATTGAGATGGATTTGGTCTTCTTCTAGAAACCAAGCCAGGTGACTCAGCGATGTAGAGACAGATGAGGTTCTGGTCATACGAATCAAATCCGTTATGATTGCTCGGACGGTCCTGCTGGTCGAATCGAGCGGACACCTTACATCGTCGTCAGACTCAGACGATGACCGGCAAGGTTGACTGTTTGGACGCTCGGTCTAATTGTCCGGATCTCAGCGCGAGACGCAAAATGCGCCGGGGTAGACTCGTCGTCATTCAGTGCATTGACCTGCATTTCACATGCGAAGTCATGCAAATTAATTGGAGCTTCGTGAGTATATGAAAAGAGGGCTTGGCGGTGTTGGTAAGTGTATGGTCGTAGGAATTCCGGTTTCATGAACATTAGCAATCACAAAGTGTGTTTTCTTCATCCTGCCCGACGAGTTCGCCTTTCCTGGGTTGTTCTGATGTTGGTCTGGCTCTTGTTTTCCTCGCACCAGCTCCAAGCGAAGCCGATCCGCTGGCAGCGCCATGCCTTTCCATTGCCGGATTCCATCTGGAGCGTGGCGGCGGTGGACACGAATGCCGACGGCAGTCTGGATATTATCGCCATGGGGCAATCGCAGGTCTTCGCCCTTGCAGCGCCCGATTGGAGACCGCATGTATTGATCGACACGCGGGAACCGAAGATGCTGTACTGCGTGACGTTTGACGCAGACCGAGACGGCGATCTGGACGTCGCCGTCGGCCGTTTCAAGGTTCCCTGGATCGCTTACCGCCAGGCTCTTGCGGAAGGGGAAGACGCCGAAAAACCTGAAGGCCCCGATTTCAGCCTGGCCTGGATTGAGAATTCAGGGAGCCTCGATGTGCCTTGGCGACTGCATGTGATGGATCGGCAACTCTGCGGCATCCATGGACTCTGGACGGGTGACATCAACAGAGACGGGATTGAGGATTTGATCGCCGGCAGCGTCGAAGGGCCGCTTTTTCCCAGGAGCATGGCGTGGTTTCAAACTTCAGACTCCAGGGGCGGCAACGTCTCCTTTAGACGGCGGATCATTACCCGCGATGGAGCAGGCGGCAGGCCGCATTACCTGGGGTTTTCCGATTTGAACGGCGACGGGCAGGGAGATGTTCTATTGGGGGATTCGGGTGACGGGAGATTCAGTTGGTGGCAGCAGGGCACCGATCAGGATCAGCCCTGGACAAGACACACAATCGCGATGGAGAAGGGCGCAACCAATGTCCGGGCCGCGTGCATAGATGGCAATGAGAGTGTGGACGTCGTGGGCAGTTGCGGCCATGGGCGCGGCGTGTTCTGGTTCGAAAACCCGAACTGGAAGAAGCATTCTATCGATCCCGATCTGAACGACGTGCACGCGATGGATTGTGGTGACTTCGATGGAGATGGGGATATGGACGTGGCCGCGGCATCCTTTTCGGAGTATGTCGTGCGATGGTATGAAAATGATGGCGATGGCTCGTTCGCCACCCATGACATCGATATAGACCATGATCAGCAGGCCTATGACTTGAAAGCCACAGACCTGGACGCCGACGGTCGGCTGGACTTCCTGCTCGCCGGTCGCCAGTCCAAGAACGTTGTCTGGTATCAGAATCAAGAATAAGAATGTGGCAATAAGGAGAAATAAAATGGACAGACGAACCTTCATCGCAACGGCGGCCTCAACGGCTGTTATTGGCGTGAGCCGTTATAAGATCGCTTTTGCAGACACGGACAATGAACTTGAAGAGCCGGCCATACCAAAACGGGTTTTGGGCAAAACCGGTGTCCTGGTAAGCGCCCTTACTATCGGAGGCGTGGTCGCGATGAAAGAGGAGCCGACTGCGAAGTTCCATCCGGCACAGTTGGCTGACGCCGCGCTCGACGCGGGGATCAATTTCTTCGATACGGCCGCTGGATACGGACAAGGCCAGTCAGAACGGAACTTCGGCGAGATCGTCGCACACCGCCGAAAAGAGGTTTTCTTGGGGACAAAAACACTAAAACGTAGTTATGACGAAGCGATGCGAGAGGTCGAGGAAAGCCTAAAACGCCTTCGGACAGATCATCTGGACCTTCTGCAGATCCACAGCGTCAGCAAAAACGAGGACTTTTCGCTTTGGGACAAACCCGACGGCATATTAAAAGTGTTGCACAAATTACGCGATGAGAAGGTCACGCGGTTCATCGGAATCACCGGCCACGACAGCGCCGAAGCGATGCTCAGGGCTATCGAGATGGATGACTTCGACACGATCCTAACGACCTGTAATCCCACCGAAGAGCGCAGACCTTTTCGCCAACGGGTCATACCCGTCGCCCGAAAAAAGAACATGGGTATCATAATAATGAAGGTTATGGGAGGCGGCAACGGTGCCCTTGCCGTTGGCAATCCGCTAAAGAACGATGGCATCCCCAGGCACGATGACGCTCCGCGCCAGGCGAACGCGAGTAAGCTGATCCGTTACGCGCTGGGAATGCCTGTTTCCACAGCCTCAGTGGGTATGGCGTCACTGGAACACTTGCGGATCAATGTCGCCGCGGCAAAGGAGCAGAAACCACTCAACGAGCAGGAACGCAAATCACTGGAAAAGTACATGGCTGAGACTTAGAGTCCCTAACAGAATGATCGTCGCACCGAGAGCGAGCGTTTTTGGCTCTGGCAAGGAAGGCGAAGCAGGCCATCCGAGGATGGTCGATGGAGCCTGACGCCGTCCAGGGGCAAAACAAGCCGCTCGAGTGCAGACTCATTTTGTTAGGTGCTCTTAGAAGAACCGCGTTGCCTTTCGTGCGGGAGTACGTTTGCCTTCCAGTGTGCCGTCGGCATGGCTGCTGCTCAACAGAGGAGCATTTGTATGATGAACCGAAGAGAGTTCGGTAAGAAGCTTAGTGGTGGCGTCATTGGCGCCGGTTTTGGCGCTTCTGTA
>JADFHU010000491.1 GCA_022567055.1 Planctomycetota bacterium | reverse complement strand
AGATTGTCAAAGCTGAGGTCAAAGGCCACCTGGTCCTCGACGAATATTGCCGCACTGCCGTCGACGCCTGCGATTTCAAACTTCTCTTCGTGGATATCAAGCCGCTCGAGCTTGTCGCCGTCGTCTTCGATATCGGGACCACTGATGGCTGTCACCGGCGAGCGTTCTATCTTTTCCACAGGCACGTCTTTCATGGCCACGAAACGGTCTAGGGCCGTCTTTCGCGGCAGGGTCTGAACATCGTCCTCTTCCAGCACCTCTCCAAATCCGCCGGGTGCGTAGGCCGCGGGCCTGGGTTTTCTTCTCTGGGGCCGCTCGAGCGTATGTTCCATTTGTTGGTCGGACTCGTAGTCGTCTGGTGGAGGCTGGTCGTCAAGCTGGCGTGCGCGAGGTTTTTTTCGCGTCTTCTTCGCCTGGGCAATATTGCCGATCACGAAGACCGCCAGCATGATGACGACCATCAGGATGCGGACGAGAGAATTCGAGTCATCCGTGCCTTGTTGAGCAACGATGATGAGCTGATACGCACACGCGGCAGGCATAGCGCTATTCCTTGGGCTTCTTCTTGGTCTTTGAGATGGATTCACGCATGCTGGTGTCGGCGTTGATGTTGTTCATCCGATAGTAGTCCATGATGCCGAGATTTCCCTTCCTGAACGCCTCGGCCATCGCCAGCGGGACCTTGGATTCATTCTCGACAACTAACGCCCGCATCTCCTGCTCCTTTGCCACGGCCATGGCCCGGCGTTTTTCCGCTTCTGCCTTGGCCCGTCGCATGTCGGCTTCGGCTTGTTTCGCCTGAAGCTGTGCCCCAATGTTGTCCCCCACGTCCACATCCGCGATGTCAATGGAGAGGATCTCGAAGGCCGTGCCGGCATCCAGCCCCTTGGCAAGCACCGCTTTTGAGATACCGTCGGGATTCTCCAGGACAGTTTTATACGACGCGGCGCTGCCGATGGTGGTGACAATGCCCTCGCCCACGCGGGCAATGATGGTCTCCTGGGTCGCCCCACCGATCAGCCGCTCGATATTGGCGCGCACGGTGACACGGGCCTTGGCCTTGACCTGGATGCCGTCCTGGGCGACGGCATCCACGGTGCTTCGACCCTTCTCCGGATCCGGGCAGTCAATCACAATGGGATTGACGCTGGTCTGCACGGCCTCCAAGATGTCACGGCCCGCCAGGTCGATGGCGGTGGCGGTCTTGAACGTCAATGCGATATTGGCACGGTTGGCCGCAATCAAGGCCCGCACGACATTGGGCACTCGCCCCCCCGCCAGAAAGTGACTCTCCAAGTCCTGAATACTGATCTGCAGGCCCGCCTGTACCGCGGTGATCCTGCTGAGCACGATGGCCTTGGCATCTACTTTTCGCAACGACATGCCGATCAGCTCCAAAAACGCCACGTCCGCCCGCGAGAGTTTGGCCTGCAACCAGAGTCGAAAAAACTTGGCAACCAAGAAGACAATACTGACCACTACAAGGATGACGATAACGGCGAATACTTTGCCCATAGTATTATCTGGCATGACCTTTGTCCTTTCTCAAGTTACCCTTCGGTCTCGCGGACCGTCAACTGCGCGCCCTGAACGGCGATGACCTCCACGGATTTACCACGCTCAACATACCCGCTTTCTGCCACACATTCAACCCTCCGACCCGAAAAATCACAGAGACCCACGGGATGAAGCACCGCTTGAACCCGGCCGACGCGGCCCAAGAGAGAACGCAACCCGTCGGCATCCGGCACGCCGTCTCCCTGCGGGTCCTCTGGAGGCGCCAGTAGCATGGCCTTGCCAAATGGCGTCTTGGGAAACACCTTATAGGCGACGACGAGCACGCCCGGGATCAAGACGCCGGCGATGCCGATGCCGATCCACCCCGCCACGATATTATGCTCGAAAAAGAGCGATATTCCCCATATGCCACAGATAATGGCCAGGACGGTCAGGATACCCGCACTGGGAACAAAGACCTCGGCCACCAGCAACACGGCACATGCCATTAAGAGGAAGAGAGGGAATACCACCCATTCCATGTCACGCCCTCCCGGTGGGCTTGACCACCACGCGGTTACCCTGAATGGCCAAGACTTCGACTTGCGAGCCTGCGTCCAGGAAATCCCCCTGGGTCATGGAGTCGACCACTTTCTCACCGAAGCGCACCCGCCCCGCCGGACGTAGGGTCGTGACCGTCGTGCCAATGTCACCGGTCTGCAGGGGGTCGCCGGCTGCCCGAGTCGGAGCCGTCATGCTAATCAGGCCCCCAGAGGTGACACTCGCAGGTTTGGGCACCAGGACGAGACGGTTTAGCCACCAGAGATGGGGAAGGTATTTGGACAGCAAAAGCGCGGCCAACATGAACCCCAAAAACCCCATGACGATCCCCTGGAGGCCCTCCTGCAAATACTGCCAGTCAAACTCGGTCCGGGGCCACGGCACCGAATCCGGGGCGTTGTAAACCAGCATGGCGAGCCCCCCACCCACGATGCAGGCGAAACCGGCCAGGCCGGCGATGCCGAAACCGGGAAACAGGAATAGCTCGAGGAGGACCAGCACGATGCCAAGAACGAAGACGGCCACCTCGACCCAGTTGGCCATCCCCACGAGGTACTTGCTGCCAATGATGATGGCGAAACAGATCAAGGCGGCCAACCCGGGCAGACCCAGTCCCGGCGTATTGAACTCCATGTAGAGACCCAGCAGCGCGATCATGGTGAGCACCCCGATGACGGCCGGGTGGTTGACCATGCGCACCATCTCCTCCGACCAGTTCGTCTCGAGTCGCAGGGAGGGCAGGGTAAAATCCACGTTGTCACGCTGGGCAAGAAATTCGAGTACGCCGTTCACGTCCTTGACCACCGCTCGGGCGATTCCATACGCATGGGCCTGGGCCGCATCCACGGTGAGGAGTTTGTCCTTCTCGACGACCAACTTCTTCGCATCGAGGGCGTAGAGGTTGGGGTCCGAGGGGAGATCCTTGGTTTCGAAATATTCCGGCTTACCGGTGGTCTTGTTTTCGACCTCATAGACTTCGATCTGCACCGACACCATCGAACGCAACAGGGCCTGCGGATAGTCGTTGGCCCGGGCCGCTCGATCAAAGGTCGCGCGCACGAAGCTCTCCGACTTTTCCCGTTCCACGCCTTCCAATTTGTCACCCAGGACCATCGGGGCACAGTCGCCGATGGTCGTGTTCTCGCGCATCAAAATGTCATTGCAGGAGACACTGATCATGGCGCCCGCCGAGATGGCCTGAGTTTTGATGTACGCAATCGTCTGGGCGCGGTCGCCAATGTCCTGAATGAGGTATTTGGAGATCGAATCAGCCGATTGGACGAGTCCGCCGTAGGTGCCGATTTCATAGATCAGGTACTTGACATCTTGGTCCAGGGCGAGCTCAGAGCGACGCTTGATGGAGTGAAATAGACCGTCATCGATCATGCCCTCACAGGGAATCACCGCCGCCGTCACGGACGATCCGGGTGTGTTGGGCTCAATCGCTTGGGCGAGGATCTGCTCAGCCCAGAGGCAGAGCAACGCCAAGAGAACGACGGTATGGTCACGTTGCCGTTTCATGATCATCCATTGAATCCGCCAGAAACACACCTCTCAAGAGCACGCTTGCATTCAACAGGCTATTATACCACAACGCCGGCCGGGGGTCATGGGCAAAATGAAATCTCTCACGCCGACCGGCTACTGAAGACAGAGGCTTCGTAGGAGGTCGCAACCCCGTTCAATCTCGGCATCTGTCGTCGCGTAACTCAATCGGAAATGAGTATCTCTTTCACTGAAAATGTGACCGGGGATGATCAATACATTTTTGGCAATCGCCTTCTCCACAAACTGGGTGCCGAGTTCATCCGGGGCCTTGACAAAGAGATAAAAGGCCCCACCCGGTTTGGCCAGCTCGAACCGGTCCCTCAGGAGTGAGTGGGCCAAATCTCGCTTGCGTCGATACTGAGCGACCAGGGCGCTGATGTCGCAGCTAATCGCCGCGATAGCCGCCTTTTGAAAGGGGGTGGGGGCACAGACAAAGGTATACTGCTGAATCTTTGTCATCTCCTCCAGTATGGGCTTGAGGCAAGGGTGGGCTGCGCAATACCCCATGCGCCAGCCCGTCATGGCGTAGGCCTTGCCGAACCCGCGCAAGAGCAGGGTCTTTTCATAGTACTGGGCCAGACTGGGGCAGGCGCCGTCATAGCTAAACTGCTCATAGATCTCATCGCTCATGAGGATGATGTCGTGGCCGCGGGCCAGGTCGGCGACGCTACGGAGTTCCTCCTTCGAATAGACGGCTCCGGTCGGATTGCAGGGAGAATTGACGATAATCAACTTCGTTCGGCTCGATATGGCGTTGGAGATCTTTTCTAGGGGCAGGCCGAAATCGGGGTAGCTATCGACGAAGACACACACGCCGCCCAGCATGTTGATCACCTGCTTGTAGATCACAAAATAGGGGTCGGGGATAATGACCTCGTCTCCCGGATTGATCAGGGCCAGGAAGGCCAAAAACAGACTGCCGCTTACCCCACTGGTAATCATGACCTCCGGATCTTCCCACCCCAGTTCGGCGCCGAGCGATGTGGACAGCGCTTCTCGGAGCAAGGCGTCCCCCGCCGTCTGTGAATAGCGATTGTGACCCTGCTCAATTGCCTCAATGGCCGCCTGCT
This sequence comes from Planctomycetota bacterium, assembly GCA_022567055.1. Classification (GTDB taxonomy): domain Bacteria; phylum Planctomycetota; class Phycisphaerae; order Sedimentisphaerales; family Anaerobacaceae; genus JAIPFM01. The sequence goes on along the minus strand of JADFHU010000491.1, from coordinate 297 downwards.
TGATCGTCGCCGGAACGTCAAAGTCCGGCTGACCAATGGAAAAGTTGACCGGATTGTCCAGCTCCGCGGCCAAGGCAAAGACTCGGCGAATGCCGCTGGCATCGATCCGTTGGGTCCTGTCTGCGAGTTGATCCCGACACATGCCCCGATCCTATCCGTCCCTTCTGAGGAATCAATCATAAAACGACCGGCGACCCGCGCAGTGCGGTTTCCGGCTGGCCGTTTTTGAATCGAGAGATTGACACGGATCAATTTGAGCCTACACTATACGCCACGTCCAGCGGAACGCCCAGGCAA
>JADFHU010000490.1 GCA_022567055.1 Planctomycetota bacterium | reverse complement strand
GCGACCTGCGGACGACTGGATCTGCCTGTCACCGGCCTCGTGGTTCTGGCCAAGACGCGGTCCGCCGCGGCTCATTTGGCACGACAGTTTCGCAATCGTTCCGTCGTGAAGATCTACCATGCCCTGGTGTCAGGGCGGATCTGCGCCGAATCCGGTTCTCTCTGCAATTGGCTGCGCGGGGCGGGCAGCCATGTCAAGGTGCGGGTCGTCCAGGCTGAGAGCCAGGACGCGCGTGAGGCCCGTCTAGACTATCGCGTGTTGAAGCGCTTCTCGAGGGCCACGCTGGTCGAGATCCATCTACTCACCGGCAGAAAGCATCAGATCCGGGTGCAGTTGTCCCATGCCGGAAACCCCATCTGGGGAGACTACAAGTATGGTTCGCGTATAGCATTCCCCCAGGGAATCGGCCTGCTGGCCAAAGAGCTGCGCATACTTCATCCCCGCAGTGAACGGCCCTTGTGCTGCTCCGTGCCGACACCCGCCCATTGGCCCACCGACATTGAAGGCCTGTGCCTGGGCGACCGCACCTGGTTGAAACGACAGTAGCGATTCTATCGGACTAGACCCGCGGATTGCTTCGGCGTCGACAGCTGTGGTCCAAGCTGCTATGGTATCGAACAATATTCCTTAGCTTTGAATATGACGTTTTTGGAGACCCAGACAATGAAGCAGCCACTCTTGCGATGGATGGTTTTTTGGGTCATGCCGGTGGCTCTAGGGGCGGGAGTATTCCCCTCGGAGGTGCTGGTGGAAAGGAAGGGCACGGCGCAGCCGCGCAACGTGGTTTTTATCTTGACGGACGATCATCGCTACGACGCGATGAGCTTCATGGGGCACCCCTTCATGCAGACACCCCATCTCGACGCCCTCGCCCGTGACGGTGTTCACCTCAAGAATGCCTTCGTCACCACGTCGCTCTGTTCGCCCAGCCGGGCTTCGATATTGACGGGGCTCTATACCCACAAGCATGGGGTCATCGACAATAATCGGTTGGAACCGCAGGGGATCGTCTACTTTCCCCAGTATCTGCAAAAGGCCGGCTATGCGACCGCCTTTATTGGGAAATGGCACATGGGCAGTGACTCCGATGAGCCCCGGCCGGGATTCGACCGCTGGGTCAGTTTTCGCGGGCAGGGACACTATCTGCCGCCCGGGCCCAACTACACCCTGAACGTGGATGGCCAGCGGGTTCGGCAGAAGGGCTATATCACCGATGAACTCACCGACTATGCCCTGGACTGGCTCAAAGATCAGAAGCCGCAGGAAAAGCCCTTTTTTCTCTACCTGTCGCACAAGGCGGTCCACGCCAATTTCACCCCGGCGGACCGTCACGCGGGCCGCTATCGAGACGTCCACTGGGAGCGACCTGCGAGCGAAAACGTTTCGCCGGAAAAGGCGAAGCACTTGCCCCGGTGGCTGAAGGACCAGCGGAACAGCTGGCATGGCGTCGACTTTCCCTATCACAGTGAATTGGATATCGAAACCTACTACAAACGCTATTGCGAGGCCTTCCTTGCGGTGGATGAGTCCATTGGCAGGGTGATCGACCAATTGAAGGCGATGGGCATCTACGAGGAAACCGCAGTCATTTATATGGGAGACAACGGCTTCATGTTTGGCGAGCATGGTTTGATCGACAAGCGGGTGGCCTATGAAACTTCCATTCGGGTGCCGATGGTCATGCACTGTCCCGATCTTTTCGCAGGGGGAACCGTGGTAGAGGAGGTTGTGGCCAACATCGACATCGGTCCCACCATCCTGGATCTGGCCGGTCTAACGAGACCGGAGCATATGGACGGACGCAGTTTCGTCGCCCTGGCGCAGGGAAAGGCCTCCTCCTGGAGAGAGTATTTTCTCTACGTTTACTATTGGGAAAAGAATTTTCCTCAATCTCCGACGGTTTTCTGCCTGCGCGGCGACCGCTATAAGTACATGACCTATTATGGCCTCTGGGACACGGACGAGCTCTATGACCTCCAGACGGATCCGCAGGAGAGTATAAACCTGATCGACGACCCCGGTCATCAGCAGATCGCGAAACAGTTGGAGTCGCGACTCTACGATATGCTGGACGAGGCTGGTGGCATGGCCATTCCTCTGAACAGGCCCCGCGGCAAGCCCAATGACAAGCGCTATCGGGCACGCCGGGGCGACCGGGCAGCCGACTTCCCTGCCTCCAAGGTGGTGGACGAACCGATCAATCGAGATGCGCATTGAACTAAATAAACTGGCATCCTATGCAAGAAAGGGTTGAAGATCCTCGGAAAAAGTGGATAATTAAGGGTACTACTCGTGCCCGAAATTCACAACCAAGTGTCAGGAGAATAGCACTATGGACCGACGAAGAGGATTCACCTTGATCGAGTTGTTGGTTGTCATCGCCATCATTGCCATTTTGATGGCTGTTCTCATGCCTGCCCTCACCAAGGCCCGTGAACAGGCACGCGCCGTTAACTGCCTCGCAAACCAGAAGAGCCTGGCCTACGCCTACATCATGTATGCCGACGAGAATGGTGGGCGCATCTGCGGTGGTATGGCCCGCTTTGGGCCGATCAACGGTGTCCCGCCTTGGGTGATGCCCCCTTTGGATTACACCGGAAGCGGCATTAGTGAAATGCCTAACGGGGGCGTGACGATGGAACAGCGATTTAACGGTTTTAGGGAAGGGGCCATATTCCCTTATATGAAGGCAGGCGAGGCCTATCACTGTCCGGGCGACGACCGCAACACGCGAGGCACGAGTAACGGTAATGATTCTTCAAAGCTGCTTTACCGCAGCTATGCCTTGTCGGATTACATGCGGGCAACAGCGCCCTCCGATCCCAAAGGGCTCTTCGACTTCAAGAATCCCGCCCAAAAGATGCTATTTATTGAAGACATCTACGACGGTGGGGGCGGTAGCTTAAACCACAGTGTCGATGCATGGTCTTACCAGCCTTTTGAGCAGAAGCTTTGGGATCCACTGGGTGTCTTTCACAGTGACGCCACCACCTTCAGTTTCATGGATGGCCATGCTCTGCGGAGAAAATGGCAAGACAAGCGCACGATCATCTACTTCACCAGTCGCTCTGAGGCCGCCTCGCTGGGATTCGGTAAGGGTGCTGTGTTCAACCCGCCAAACGAAGACCTTGTGTGGCTCGACCAACACTATCCTGGCAAGGTCCGCATGGCAGGACTTTAACCGCCGGCGCAGCGTAAGCGGCTCTGCCTCTTCACTGCTGCGTCGAACGGCGCCCCTCTAGCAATGCCTAGCGCTGCTTTCATCCGGCCGGATCGCTGACTGCCTTGCTTCCAAGGTGGTGGACGAACCGATCAACCGAAATGCGCCCTGAGTGGGTCGAACTGGCACACCTTGCAAGAAAGGGTTGAAAATCCTCGGAAAAAGTGGATAATCGGATCGGCTCATCGTACCCGAACTCACCAGCAAATTCTAGGAGATTAGCACTATGGACCGACGCAGAGGATTTACTTTGATTGAGTTGTTGGTCGTCATCGCCATCATTGCTATTCTGATGGCTGTTCTCATGCCTGCCCTCACCAAGGCCCGTGAGCAGGCACGCGCCGTTAACTGCCTCGCAAACCAGAAGAGCCTGGCCTATGCCTACTTGATGTATGCCGACGAGAACGGTGGGCGCATCTGCGGTGGCATGGCCTTCTATGGCCTGGCCAACGGTATCCCACCCTGGGTGATGCCCCCCTTGGATTACACCGCAAGCGGCATTAGTCAAATGCCCAGCGGGGCCGTGACGAGGGAACAGCGACTCAACGGTTTTAGGGAAGGAGCCATCTTCCCCTATATGCAGGCAGTCGAGGCCTATCACTGCCCGGGCGACAACCGCCACACGCAAGGCACGAGTTTTGGTAACGAATCGGCCCAACTGCTTTACCGCAGCTACGCCTTGTCGGATTACATGCGGGCAACAGCGTCCTCCGATCCCAAAGGGCTCTTCGAGTTCAAGAATCCTGCTCAAAAGATGCTGTTTATTGAAGACATCTACGACGGCGGGGGGACGAGTACAAACCACAGTGTCAATGCATGGTCTTACAAGCCTTTTGAGCACATGCTTTGGGATCCACTGGGTCTGTTTCACAGCGACGGCGGCACTTTCAGTTTCATGGATGGCCATGTCGAGCGGAAAAAATGGCAGGACAAGCGCACGATCATCTACTTCACAAGTCGCACTGAGGCCGCCAGGCTGGGATTCGGTAAGAACGTTGTGTTCAACCCGCACAATGAAGACCTTGACTGGCTCGACCAACACTATCCCGGCAAGGTCCGGATGGAAGGGCTTTAACCCCCCGCAGCGCAAGCGGCTCTGCCTGTTCACTACTGCGTCGAACGGTGTCCCGCTAGCAATGCCTAAGGCTGCTTTCACCCGGCCGGGTCGCCGGCCTCCCTGCTTCCAAGGTGGTGGACGAGCCGATCAATTGAAATGCGCATTGAACTGAATTAAACAGGCATCCTATGCAAAAAAGGGTTGAAGATCCTCGGAAAACGTGGAAAATGTGGTGTGCGCTACGCGTAGCCGAAATTCACAGCCGAATGTCAGGATAATAGCACCATGGACCGACGCAGAGGATTCACCTTGATCGAGTTGTTGGTTGTCATCGCCATCATTGCCATTCTGATGGCTGTTCTCATGCCTGCCCTCACCAAGGCCCGTGAACAGGCCCGCGCCGTTAACTGCCTCGCAAACCAGAAGAGCCTGGCCTACGCCTACATGATGTATGCCGACGAGAATGGTGGGCGCATCTGCGGTGGCATGGCCCGCTATGGCCCGACCAACGGTGTCCCGCCCTGGGTGATGCCCCCCTTGGATTACACCGCAAGCGGCATTAGTCGAATGACAGGCGCCGTGACGAGGGAACAGCGACTTAACGGTTTTAGGGAAGGGGCCATATTCCCGTATATGCAGGCAGTCGAGGCCTATCACTGCCCGGGCGACAACCGCCACACGCAAGGCACGCAGAGT
>JADFHU010000489.1 GCA_022567055.1 Planctomycetota bacterium | reverse complement strand
GGTTCAATACGCACCCGGGCTACGCCAAGGGGCGGATGATCAACGCGATCAAGATCGCGGCGGAGTTCATCACGATGCTGCCGGCCGACACGCTGTCACCCGAGACAACCGACGGTCACGAAGGCTACGTGCATCCGCATCAGCTGGACGCCTCGGAGGATCGGACGACGGTCAGGCTCCTGATTCGGGACTTCGACACGGCCGGCCTGAAAGCCAAGGCGGCGCTGGTCGAGAAGTTTAATCTGACCGAACGGCAGGCACAGGCGATCCTCGAGATGCAGCTGCAGCGTCTGACGGCGCTGGAGCGGGAAAAGCTTGAAGCGGAGTACAATGAACTCCTCAAAAAAATCGCCGACTACCAGTCGCTGCTCACGAGTGACAAAAAAGTGCTGGAGGTCATCAAGGCGGAACAGCAGGATCTCAAGAAGCGGTTCGGGGACGTGCGGCGCACGGAGCTCCTGGGCGAGGTAACGGACGTCACGATTGAGGATCTGATCGCCGAGGAGGATGTGGTGATCACGATCACGCATTCCGGCTACATCAAGCGGCTGCCGGTCGCCTCCTATAAAAAGCAAGGCCGCGGAGGCAAGGGAGCCACCGGGGCGGGGCTGAGGGAGGAGGATTTCATTGAGCATCTGTTTATCGCCTCCACGCACGATTATCTACTCTGCTTTACCGACAAAGGGAGGATTTATTGGCTCAAGGTCTACGATATCCCCATCGCCAGCCGCCAATCCAAAGGCCGCGGGATTGCAAATCTGGCCGAGCTCCGTTCGGGGGAAAGCATCACCGCTTTCGTTCCGGTGAGGGAGTTCAAAGAGGACCAGTATCTGCTCATGGCGACCGCCGACGGACTCGTCAAAAAGCCCAGCCTTTTCGCCTACAGCCATCCCCGGCGGGGAGGGATTGTAGGAATGGGATTGGAAGAGGATGACAAGCTGATCAAAGTTCTCTTAAGCGACGGGAAACAGGAACTTCTCCTGGCCACCGCCAGCGGCAAAGCAATCCGGTTTCCGGAAAAGCAGGTCCGGGAGGTGGGCCGGTCTGCCAAAGGGGTTCGGGCAGTTACTTTGGCCAACAAGGACAAGGTGGTCGACAGCTTCACCGCCGGCATCTGGGCCCGACCGGCCTTGATTGGCGGGCGGTGGCAGCGACTCTTCGATTTTGGCAACGGCACCACCGACTATCTCATGCTCGCCGCCTTTGCTGGATCCCCCACAGAGGGGGGAACGCCCCGATTCCATCTCCGCGTCGATGATGCGCAACAGGGACCCAGTTCCGATGTCCCGCTCAAACCGCATGAGTGGCAACATGTCACGGCCAGATTGAATGCCGACACCAGCGTCGCCACCATCTGGATCAACGGGGTCAAAACGGGAGAGGCCTTGATGACACACCGACCCCGTGATCTGGGACGTACCGGTCTGAACTACTTCGGCAAATCACAGTGGCATGGCGACGGGACATACGTCGGCCGCCTAGACGAGTTCCGCCTCTACCGGCGTGCCCTGACGGATCTGGAGATGCGCTATCTTGCGGGGCTCACCGAACCCTATGCCAACCTGGGCGAGGCGACTGCCAGCGATCTCAACACCGACGGCCGGGTCGATGCGCTGGACCTGGAAATCCTGACAGACGCCTGGTTGCAGGAGACCCTGTGGCCCAGTCCCTAAGGTTTTTCTACAGGGGCAGCTGTCTAGGTTCGTGCTCGTAATCGTCATCGTGTTCGTCATCGAATCCTTGAAAAAGCCGATTACGAGTACCGCTGCGCTGAGCACGAGCACGAGAGGTACGCCTCAGTCGCTCCCTATTTCCCTTTGTCCCCCCACGTGTTTGTGATAGACTCGTTCGCCATAGAGCAACAGAGACCCAAACAATGGAGTCGCTAGCATGAGCAGGAGCTCGGTCAAAACACCTTCTAGCGGGGTCCCAGCCCAGCACACTGTTGAACCACTTCGCGAAGGATCTCACGGCCTTGCCCTGGACGGCGAGCGGTTTCATCTGATAGGGATCGGCGGCATGGGGATGAGCGCCCTCGCCCTGGTGTTGGCCCGTAGCGGGGCGGTGATCCGAGGGTCCGATCAGACATCAGGGGCCAGTACTGCCCTCTTGGAGGCACGAGGTGTCCAAGTCTGCCTCGGCCACAGCGCCGAAAACCTTCAACCTGGCTTTGACAGAGTCGTCGTTTCTGCCGCCATCCATGCGGACAATCCGGAACTCCTCCACGCCCGGCGCCGCGGCTGCAAGGTCTACAAATACGCGCAGATGTTGGGGGAGCTGTTTAATAGATGTCGGGGGATCGCCATCAGCGGTACCCATGGCAAAAGCACCACCAGCGCCTGGTTGACCTATGTCCTACAACAGGCCGGGGTGGATGTGGATTTCGTCATTGGCGCGTCGACCGATCAATTGCTACGCCCGGCCGGCTCGGGTCCACCTGACACCTTTATTGCCGAAGCCTGCGAATATGATCGCAGTTTCTTGAACCTCAGGCCTCACATCGCCTGCATACTCAACATCGAACCCGATCATCTGGATTACTATCGGGATGAAGCGGAGATCGTCTCGGCCTTTGCTGAGTTTGCCGCAGGCATCGAGGAGGGAGGTGTATTGGTGGCCCATGGGCAAGACGCCAACGTGATGCAGGTCATCACACAGTTGCATCCCCGGCCCCGCCATATCACCATTGGCTTGGATCCCTCCTGCGACGTGTTTGCCGATCACATCGTTGACGAGCGGGGCCTCCACCGTTTCGACGTGTATCGAAGCCGGCAGAGGGTGGGTTCGACCCGCATCGGCCTGCCGGGTCAGCACAACATCTTCAACAGTCTGGCCGTGTATGCCATGGCCACAGAGATGGGCGTGGACTCGGAGGTGGTTCTGTCCAAGCTATCGACCTTCACGGGCATCGATCGGCGTTTGATGTTCAAGGGTCGGTTTGACGACATTACCGTCATTGATGACTATGCTCATCATCCGACGGAGATCAGAGCCTCATTGGAAGCCATCACCCAGCGCTACACACCCAAACGAATCTGGAGCGTTTTTCAACCCCATCAGTACAGCCGCACGCGGTTTTTGCTTGATGCGTTTGCCGAAAGCTTTAAGCTGTCCCACGTAATAATCGTTCCCGAGATTTTCGGTGTCAGGGATTCCCCAGAGAGTCGACAGGCGATCAGCGCCCAGGACCTGGTGCAGCGTCTAGAGGCGTGTGGTTCTGAGGCCATTTTCCTGGATGGGCGTAGCGCCATTTGTGATTACCTCAAGCGCCACGTGACCGCCGGCGATTTGGTTGTCACGATGGGTGCCGGCGATGTGTGGAAGGTCGCAGATGAATATATTCAACGGCTTAAGCTCGATAGTTGAAGCAGATTACCCCTTGGCAAAACATACCTGGTACGCCATTGGGGGGCCTGCGGATTATTTTGTGCGGCCGCGGACCGTAGAGGAACTCCAAGAGGTCATGATTCGTTGTCGGGACAACGACATCCGGACCTATGTCGTTGGACTTGGCTCCAATCTGTTGATTCCCGACGAGGGCGTCCGCGGAGCCGTGATCAAGTTGGAAGCCGACCACTTCCGCCAGACGCACTTTGATCGTGACACCGTGACCGTCTGGGCCGGCGCCGAACTACGGCGATTGATCCTGACCAGTGTCAAGAAAGGGTTCTCCGGGATTGAAATTCTGTCCGGAATTCCCGGCTCGATTGGGGGCGCGGTCCGCATGAACGCCGGAGGCCACTTCGGAGACATTGGGACCGTGGTAGAGTCTGTCACGCTCATGGACAAGCAGGGCAAGATCTTCGAAAAACGAAAACCCGAACTCTCCTTCGATTACCGCAGCACCAACATCACCGCGCCGTTGATCCTAAATGCCAAGCTCAAACTCACCCGTGCAGATCCGGAACAGATCCTGCGCACCGTGCAGGAGTGTTGGATCTTAAAGAAGAACACCCAGCCGCTCAACAGCCGCAACTGTGGCTGTATCTTCAAGAATCCCCGCGGTCACTCGGCCGGCGCGCTCGTCGATCGAGCCGGCCTCAAGGGGCTGCGCATTGGGGGCGCCAAGGTCAGTGAAAAACATGGCAATTTCATCGAGGCGGACCGTGGCTGTCAAAGCGCCGATGTGCTCAAGTTGATCGACGCGGTCCGGGAGAGAGTCCGGGAACAGTTCAACATCGAAATGAACCTGGAGATCCAGGTGTGGAAGTAAAACAGGCCACGATCCTCAGGCAACGGTATGGAAGCTAGCCCATTAAAAGTTGCCGTCCTGACGGGGGGGCCGGGCAGCGAACGAGAGATCAGCATTCAAAGCGGCGGCGCCGTGCTCAAGGCACTCTCCGCGGCAGGCATCGATCACGTGGCCTGGGACGTCCAACCGGACGCGCTGCAAATCCTGGAAGATCCGTCGATTACCCTCTTCTTCATCGCCTTGCATGGAGAATTTGGTGAAGACGGTCAACTCCAGCGCATCTTGGAAGAGAGGGGTCTGCTCTACACGGGCAGCGGTCCCGACGCCTGTGAGCTGGCCTTCGACAAGTTGGCCAGCAAACGTGTCTTCGAACGGCAGGGGGTCCCCTGCCCCCGGGCTATTGAGTTCACCGAAGGGCTGGATGCGACTGGGCTCCAGATCCAGCTTCAGCCCTTCGAGGACAAAGTCGTCGTCAAGCCGCCGCGCGGGGGCAGCAGCCTCGGCGTGCAGATCGTGCCCCGCGATGTCGATCTCTGGAACCTCTGTCGGCGAACCCTCGCAGACTACGGCAGTTGCATGGTCGAGCAGTTTATTGCCGGCCGAGAATTCACCGTCAGCATCTTGGATGAGCGTGCCCTGCCGGTCATCGAAGTCCAACCGGCCCGTCCCTTCTATGACTACCATGCCAAGTATGTCGACGACGGCACCCGCTATCTCTTCGATACCTTGAGTGAGGCCCAATCGCAGGCCTTACAGCAGCAGGCCCTACGCTGTTTTGAAGG
>JADFHU010000488.1 GCA_022567055.1 Planctomycetota bacterium | reverse complement strand
TGTGAAGTGGTGGCCGCGGGGCTGGGCAGGGCGGGTGAACTGCTGGGGGCCTACCACCGATTGGAGCAGGGCGGGGGCAAAGAGGAACCAGGGTCGCCTGATCGATTGGCCGCAATCCATCACCAACTTGACGATCTACAGGGGTGGCAACACCAGACCACCGTTGATGAAACGCTGTCCTTGCTGAGACTGGAGCCCGAGGGGGAATTCCTCAACCTGTCCAGCGGTCAGAAGCGGCGTGTGCTGCTAGGCCGCTGTATGGTGCAACGGCCCGACATCCTGATCCTTGATGAACCGACCAACCACCTGGACCTAGAGACCATCCTATGGCTGGAGGACTATCTGTCCGGCTATCGCGGGACCCTGCTCCTGGTAAGTCACGACCGCACCTTCGTGGGTAAGATGGCACAGAGCATTCTGGACCTGGACCGTGGCAAGGTGCGTCGCTATGACTGTGACTTCCCGACCTATCTTCAGCGCAAACAACAGGACGAGGCGGCGCAGCAGAAAGAGGAGGCACTATTCGACAAGAAGCTGGCCCAGGAAGAGCAATGGATCCGCAAGGGCATCCAGGCGCGGCGCACCCGCAATGAGGGCCGCATCCGCCAATTGGAGGAACTGCGCCGGGAGCGATCCCAGCGCCCCGACCGGATTGACAAGGTCAGCCTGCGGGTGCAGCACTCCGCACTCACCGGCCGCAAGGTCATCGAGGTCAAGGGCCTTACCTTCGGTTACCAGGATCAGGACCCTATCGTCGAAGGGTTTTCCACCCTGATTCTGAGGGGAGACCGTATTGGGATCCTGGGTCCCAACGGCTGCGGTAAGACCACCCTGATCAAGCTCCTGTTGGGTCAACTGGATCCGCAGGAGGGGTCGGTCCAGCATGGGACCCATCTGGAAGTGGCCTACTTCGATCAACTGCACGCCACCCTGGATCTCGATAAGACCGTGCAGGAAAACGTCAGTCCCGATGGCGATACCCTGGTCGTCAATGGCAAGTCTCGGCACGTGGTGGGTTACCTCGGCGACTTCCTGTTTACGCCCCAGCAGGTGCGGGCCAAGACCGAGACCCTTTCCGGCGGCGAGCGTAACCGTCTGTTACTGGCCCGTCTGCTGAGCCGGCCGGCCAATGTGGTGGTGCTGGATGAACCCACCAATGACTTGGACATCGAGACCCTGGAACTGCTGGAAGAGATGCTGATGGACTTTCCCGGTACCGTCTTGGTGGTTAGCCATGACCGTAGCTTTCTCAACCACATCGTCACCAGCACCTTCGCCTTCGAGGGAAAGGGCCGGGTCCGTGAATACGCGGGAGGCTATGACGACTATGTGTTGCAGAGCCGAGGCCGTCAGACGGTCGACCCTGTTTCCCGCGGAGCTAAGCCGCAGAAGGCCAAACCGGCCTCGTCTCCCCGCACGAGACGCGACGGCACGGCCAAACCCCAGAAGTTAACGTGGCGGGAGTCACGCGAACTCAAAGATCTGCCTGCCCGTATCGAAGGGTTCGAGGCCGACCTGCAGGAGCGCCATAATGCTCTGGCCGATCCAAACTTCTACAAGGAGAACAGCCCGCAAGAGGTCACGGACAAAACGCAAATGAGCAAACAACTGGAGGCCGACCTCGCCCAGGCCTACCGCCGCTGGGAGGAATTGGAAAGCCGCGCGGGGTAGGGGGGTAATCGCGGCGCTTAATGCTGACGCTGGTTGTTCTCTTCGTCTGCCAGGGACATTCGTTGGTCGTAGAGAGTAGGTCAGTATTCAGTAAACGGTTTACAGTAATCGGTAGTGAGTCAGTAGTCAAGACGCGGTCATCGGCTTGCCTAAAGACTGATTACTTTTTCACTGATTACTGATTACTCGAAAAGGCCTAGTCTTCCTCCAGCAGAGGCGGCTGCGGTGGTTCGACCCCGGCGCCCGCGACGATCGTCCAGGCCCGAATCTTCCAGGCGGTGACAAGGCCGTTGATGACGTAAGGGTCTTGCTTCACGAACTTCTCCGCGACGGCCGGTGAATCTCCGTGAAAAAGTAACACCACGCGATCGGCAGGATCGGCCAACGCACCGCCCAACAGCAGTTCACCCCGTTCCTGTGCGGCGCGGGCCAGCTCCAGATGAGCCTGGCGGTACTGGGCCCGTCGTTCCAGATAATCGGGTACAACGTCGTAGAAGAGAAGATAATGCATATCGGTTTCCTGCAAATGAACGGACACCGGACAAGGCAGGGTGCTTGCGGTGCCCATGCCTCTTAACGTCCCGGAGAAACGCTCACTTATAATTGGCCAACACACTTGTGGCAATAGCCTCCGAAATAATCCCGCGATCTTGCAATTGACCAATCGAGTCAGCCATGGTCAGCATCCCGTGCTTTCTCCCGGTCTCAATGATGTTTCGAAGAAAAAAGCCTCCCCTTCGTCGGATGATATTGCGAGCCGCATTCGTCACAACCAGTATTTCACAGGCCGCATGCCGTGAGCCATCAACGGTTGGCACCAATTCCTGATGGATAATGCCTTGAAGAGATTCCGCCAACAGATAACGCAATTGATTCTCATCACCACCCTGGCCATAACTGAAGAGGCGTTCTAGGATCTTATCGATCGAAATCACATGCAGCGTCGATAGAACAAGCACACCGGTCTCCGCGGCAGTCAACGCGATCTTGATGGTTTCATAGTCACGCATTTCACCAATGGCAATAATATCCGGATCTTGCCGAAGAGCCGCTCTTAGGCCACTGCTAAAGTCTTTGGTGTCTTTTAAGATTTGGCGCTGACGAACAAGGCCCTTTTTGTTGGCGTGAAGGTACTCGATGGGATCTTCGATGGTAATGATGTGCTTCGGAAAATGTGTATTTATATGATCGATCATGGACGTGAGCGTAGTGGTCTTGCCTTGGCTGGTACTACCAGTGATCAGCACCAATCCCTTTTTACGCTGGGCAAGCTCTCTGACCGTCTCTGGTAACTCCAACTGATCGATGGTCTTGGGCTCGCTTGGCAGGATTCGAATTGTGGCGCCAATACTACCATTGAAATGCCCTATATTGATTCGGTACCGATTGTGGTCCATGGCCAACATGAAATCATAGTCCAGAGCCCGACCTAGTTGCTCTTTCTGTCTGTCATTTAAGAGCTGTAATGAGAGTTCTCTACTTTGACTGGCTGACAAGGACTCTTTACAAATGGGTGTTAGCTTTCCGCCTATTCGAAATAATACCGGGGCGTTGGCAGAGATGTGGATGTCCGTGACTTGTTGGTTGATAGCGTGTTCAAGAACCTGCTGGATCGTAATCATGGCTCACTCACTGTGAAGGGCGAAGCCGAGGACATCCCGGTAGAATTCCCGCATCAGCGGTAGATTGCGGACACTGAGGACGACCTCCGCGATGCCTGTGATTTGGAGAGCATCTTTCATAGTCTTTCAATCTCCTGAGAGCCCCTACGCAAAATGATCGTCGCACCGAGAGCGAGCGTTTTTGCCTCTGGCAAGGAAGGCGAAGCCAAAAACACCATTGTACCAGAACAGCGCAGACTGCGCCTATCCGTTACATGACACCATTGCGCTAAGCTGTCCTGAACCTCAAAAAAAACCGGAGTTAAACACTCATAGCCACGTTGGCCGGCTCGTTTCGTCTTGATCGTCGCCGGCTGACTACGTATAATCCCACCTTTCTCCGTGGGCCCGTAGCTCAGCGGTTAGAGCAGTGGACTCATAATCCATTGGTCGAAGGTTCAAATCCTTCCGGGCCCAGTCCATAGCGGCGTTTTCGGTATTTCCACCCTCGCTAGCAGGGCTACTGCCTGCCCTCCGCACGGAGCGTGCTACGGAAGACGGGGGGGGCGCTTTGCTTTTCGGTCCTCGGTGGAGGCAACGGGAAAATAGAGAAGGGTGAAGGAAATAGATCTATCCACTGTTGGCAGATTCGGCGTGATGCCTCATCCACCAGACGATCGCCTCTAGCTCCTCAACGTCGAACTCGGCGGCAAGGAGTATTTTAGGATCCTCTGGAAAGTAGTTTATGCAGTTCCTGCGGTCAAAAAGGCCGCCATCTGCCTGGATGCGATCGCCCAGGATTTCTTTGGCTCTTTCTTCGTTCATGAGTCGCGTCTTGAACAAGAATGGATAAGGGGTTGGCTGTACCAGGTTACCTAGGGTCACCCTTTTCCGCCATGAGAAATAAGCATGCGGGCCGGCTTGGCGTCACCCGCTACCGGCTCGCCTCCCGGTCGGACGAGATCAGTTGTGAAGTGGATCTCATACAAGGCCACGGTCCACAATCAGCCGCTGCGTTTCACACACGCCGCCGCATGCTTTAATCGGGTAAAACCTACCACAGGTGCCCGAGCGGCGTTTTCGGTATTTCCGCCCTCCGTAGCAGGGCCACTGCCTGCCCTCCGCACGGAGCGTGCTTCGGAAGGCGGGCGGAGGATGGGTCGCTTTTCGGTCTTCGGTGGGGACAACGGGAAGAATAGACCTTTAGGTTGCATACTTAATCACTAAGAACTTCGTGAAATAAAGAAATTCATTGTGCATGGCCTGTATGGCTCACATCAGTGTGCTGATTGTAGATCTCACCTTCGGTGAGGTCTATGATGCACCACAGAGAGCACAGAGTTCACAGAGAAAAGCAAGATGATATCTTCGGCGATAGCTTTCTCTGTATTACAAGCTCGCAAGAACTGGAATTCTTTTCCAGATAATGTCACTGATGTTGTCGTATCCCTATTGCCATCAGTTACTTATCGCCACCCTATGCCTTCGGCATATGTACGGTATTTCACCACAGAGAAAACTGAGGTCACAGAGAGGCTATCGCCACTGCTTTCCTCTTTTCTTTTCTCTGTGCTCTCAGTTTTCTCTGTGGTTAAAACCTTTTTTGGTTCCGGCCGAAGGCCGGGCTGTGCTCTCTGTGGTAAAACACCAATCGTATGCCGAAGGCATACATGGTTATCAGTACAACAGTGACCCTGCAAC
>JADFHU010000487.1 GCA_022567055.1 Planctomycetota bacterium | reverse complement strand
TCAGTTTTTGGCACCGACAGTCTACTGATTACTGTTTACTGATTACTTCAACGGTGGGAATCCCAGATCAGCGGCGCTCTTGGCGAAAAGTACACGAATCCGGCATGTACGTGCGATCGCCCTGACGACCCACTGAGTGAGAGTAATGCCCCATCAGCGGAATGTCTTGACGCGTTTTGGGTGGGCTGGGTATTATGGTTCGACTTGTGTCCCGACTCGTTTGAGTCAATAGAATTCAACTCATGGAAGAGAACGCCATGCTGGAGCTGGAACTTTCGGTCGTCAAAGAGGTGGTGCGTCGAGCCGGGGAGGCGATTGTCCGCATTGGCGAAGAACACTATGCCGAGGCCGCGCGCGAGGCAGATCGCAACATAGTCACCAAAGCGGACTTGGAGGCAGACCGGCTCCTAAAGGAAGCACTCCTGAAGGCCTTTCCCCAGTATGGTTGGTTGTCTGAAGAGTCTCGCGATGATGCCACTCGATTCAACTGCCGGCGTGTCTGGATCGTGGATCCCATAGACGGCACCCGCGAGTTCGTCATGAAGACACCGGAATTCGTGGTGTCCGTCGCCCTGGTGGAGGAGGGACGGGGGATCTTAGGTGTCATCTACAACCCTGTGACCGAGGAGCTGTTTGAAGCGAGCGCCGGTCAAGGCGCAAAGCTCAACGGTCGTCGCGTGTTCTGTGATCATAGGGTCCAGGGAAAGCTCAAGGTGGAAGTGAGTCGTTCGGACATCGAGAAGGGGAGGTTTGCGGCCTTTGATTCTCAAATGAAATTGTGTCCCTGCGGCTCGATTGCCTACAAGCTGGCGCGTCTGGCTGCCGGTCAGACAGACTCGACCCTGAGTGTGACGCCCAAGAATGAATGGGACATCGCGGCAGGAGTCGTCCTCGTGGCCGAAGCGGGTGGGACGGTGACCGATTTATCCGGATCGCCCTATCAGTTTAATCGCGCCGACACCCTGGTGAACGGCGTCGTTGCGGGCAGTCAGGAGAGCTATGCCGTTGTAATGGGCCTCGTTGACGGAGTCTCCGAGCCAACTTGAAGAAAGTATGGAAAAGGGTCGCAAGGGCAAACACATCACCCGGCATGCCAGTCGGGTGTCGGTCAGGACGCGCGAGCAACTGTTAGGGCGGCGAGACTAGCCTAGTAGCGGTAATAATCGGGCTTATAGGGGCCCTCGACGGGGACACGGATATAGTCCGCTTGGGCCTGGGTCAGTGTCGTCAGTTTAACGCCGAGCTTGTCCAGATGTAGCCGGGCGACCTTTTCATCCAGAATCTTCGGCAGCACATAGACCTTGTTGCCATACTTGTCCTTGTTGGCGGCGATTTCGATCTGGGCCAGCGTCTGGTTGGTAAAGCTGTTGCTCATCACGAAGCTGGGGTGGCCCGTGGCGCAGCCCAGATTGAGTAGACGGCCTTCGGCCAGTATCAGGATCGAGTGACCGTCCGGGAAGGTCCATTTGTCGTATTGCGCCTTGATATTGGTCCTGACGACGCCGTCGATCTTGGCAACGCCCGCCATGTCGATTTCATTGTCGAAGTGACCGATGTTGCCGACGATGGCGCCATCTTTCATGTTTTGCATGTGATTCATGCCGATGACGTGCAGATTGCCGGTGGTCGTGATGAAGATGTCTGCCTTGGACACCACGTCTTCCATGGTGGTGACTTCGTAGCCTTCCATGGCGGCCTGCAGCGCACAGATCGGATCGACCTCGGTGACAATCACGCGGGCGCCCTGGCCGCGCAAGGATTGGCAGCAACCCTTGCCGACATCCCCGTACCCCAGGACCACGGCGATTTTGCCGGCCATCATCACATCGGTGGCGCGATTGATGCCGTCGATCAGCGAATGGCGACAGCCATAGAGGTTGTCGAACTTGCTCTTGGTGACGGAGTCGTTGACATTGATAGCCGTGAAGGGCAGTTTACCCTCCCGTTCCAATTGGTAGAGTCGGTGTACGCCGGTCGTTGTCTCTTCGCTGACGCCGCGGACCGCGGCCTGCACCTTCTGCCAACGATCCGCCTGTTCGCCTTGGATGCGCTCCAGACAGCTCAGCAGCTCGACCCAGTCCTCTGCCGCATCGGTTCCGGGCTTCGGCACGGCGCCCGCCTGTTCGTACTCGGCGCCATGCAGGACCATCATGGTGGCATCACCCCCATCGTCGACAATTTGGTCGGGTCCTGCCCCCTCCCCGAAATCCAAGGCCCGCTCCGTGCACCACCAGTACTCTGGGAGCGTTTCTCCCTTCCAGGCGAACACCGGAATGCCCTTGGGGTTCTCCGTGGTGCCGTCTCGACCCACGGCCACGGCGGCGGCGGCATGGTCCTGTGTGCTAAAGATGTTGCAGGAGGCCCAGCGGACGGTGGCGCCCAGATCGACCAGCGTCTCGATCAGTACCGCCGTTTGAATAGTCATGTGCAGTGAGCCCATGATATTGAGACCCTTGAGGGGCTGTGCCTGAGCATACTCCGCCCGGACGGCCGTCAGGCCCGGCATTTCTTGTTCGGCCAGTTCAATCTCTTTCCGGCCCCATTCCGCCAGGGAGATGTCAGCCACTTTGTAGGGTAACGAGAGGTCTAATTTCATGGTGTTGTCCTTACTCAAGGGGTCTGATGCCAAAATGTTCCACGCAAAATGGTTATCTCGGGCAAAAAGCGCCGCTACTATAATGCAGCGTCGGTAAATATTCAATGATTCAATTGCACCACTTGGGTTCCCGCGAGTGGTTGGGGTTTGCCGATCCCTTAAATGGCCCTTTCCTTCTTCATGATGCGAGGCGACTTACCTCTCGAACGAGAGTCTCTATTTCTTTTAGCCCTTCAATTATTTCTATCCCTATATCGAATTGCCTCTCCTCGCCCGGCTCCAGGTATTCAAGTTTCTCCCTGTTTTTGGCATCCAAGCGGCCCTCCACATAGCAATTACAGGGCTCCAGCCCTAGGACATACTCCCCTTCGCCCATTTGTTTCCACTGAGTGAAGTTGAAGAGCTGGTTCTTGTTGAAACGAAGGGCAACGCCCAATTCGATCTTCTTGTTGATCAGAGCGACAATGGTATTGCCCTTCGCATCCGAGTTCAGGCTGTGATAAAACACCTGTTCCGAATAACCCGCGGTAGGGGGTTGAAGCCGGGCGTAGTCATCAATGCCGCTCTTCGCCTCGGCGGTTCTTGGCACGAGTTCCGCAGTGGAGGTTATTAGTTCAGCGTCTTCATCTAGAAGAGGATATCCGAGGTTGAAATGGAACAGTAGCATCAGGGGCTCTCTTCTGAAACCAAGATTCTCAATGGTATTTTGAAGCTGTATTCTATTGTCCCCGTAATGGCAGCGTATTTTGCGGCGCAATACGATGTTTTCACCAAACAGCCGTGCCTCCCGCATCATGCCGCCAATGGACATCACTGGAAGCCCGTCTTCCCAATCAATGCCGGCCCTGACTTCTTCGGCGGGCGTGTGGGAGATTCTGCCATGGAGACCAAAGTGTTCTCCTTCGTCCTCGCAAGGTCCCCCCACGTTCCTTAACCCGCAGGTGGTCAGAAACCCCCCAAAAAAGCTCCGTAGGAGTTCCACACCATCTTTTTCGTAGTACTCCGGAGCGACGAGTCCAGTCTTACTGATGTAACTGCAGTTGATCCCCTTGAATGAGAGTCCGGCGATGTCGAGGCCTCTATCTGCAAGCACCGTAAACTCCAGCCCTGACCCGTTTCTGACATCAAAGGCCCTCATGCCCTTGGCCTTTCCATCGGTCAGGGTGTATTCCTTGATGCCGAAGAGTTGGCTGAAATCGCCAACATGCTTGAGCATCTGCCTCTTGTCGAATTTGTCTGCCTGCATAATGGACCTTCCTACAGTGTGCTCAATGCATGAGCTGCCGACTCGGTGTTTTCGTCAAAACAACAAATCCTCAAGAGTCTGGACCACCGTGCCGCTTTCGTCGAGCCAAACAGCCTCCTGGGGACGGCATCATACCACAGAAAAGATTCAAGGAAGGTCGAAAGTGCCAGTACCAAGTCTACGGACGTCGCTGGGCTCCTGCTGGGACATTCCTATCCAGCTCGACGCGTCTCTCGTCAATACGTTGGACCACGTCTTTGGCCACCTCCGTGATCTCCGCCGCGGCCTTCACGTCTTCGCCCAGGTAGAGGCGCAGTCCGACCACCATCGGTTCGAGTAGATCCGCGCTCGGCGCGTCTCGCAGGATGCGCAATCCCTCTGATCCGTATCCGGTGGCCGCGAGGCCCACGAACAGATCGATCGCGTCTTCAACCGTCTCTTCGACGGCCTTCCTTTCCGCCAGGTACACCTCCGCCTCTTTCAGCGACTCAGCTCCATCTCCCGCGAGGTACAGAAGCGAGGCGAGGGTATGGCGCCAGCGCCCATCGTCAGGCTCGATGGCGACGGCCTTTCGGGCGTGACCTTTGGCCTTAGGCAGAAGTTTCCACACGCGGTTTTCGCATACACACCACGCAAGACTGTCCCTGAGCCACGCTTCCTGCGGCAGGGCTTCAACGGCTTGTTCCGCCTCCTCCCAACTCTTTGCCCCCTGACGATTTTCCTTCTGCGCAAAGAGGGCACTACTTTTGTGCACGAGCGCCATAGCCACCGGTTCTTTTACTTCTGCCTCTTTGGCTTTTCCGAACTGCGTGACAAGGTCATCGTAGGTCGCCACGGCCTGGGCAAATTCCTTCTGCTCGACCAAGAGAAAGCCCTTAATGAATAGCGCCCTGGCCACTTGTACTCTGATTTCTGTATCTTTGGCTTTTCCGAACCGCGTGACAAGGTCATCGTAGGCCGAAACGGCCTGTGCATATTCCTTCTGCTCATGCAGATCAACCCCCTTGTTGAACAACATCTTCGCCTCTTCCAAGTCTAGATGTGTCTGTTCAGGCAGGTCTACTTGGGTGGTTTTCTCGATAGTGCCTTCCGCGTGCTTCACGGCCGGTACACCTCTGAGCGAAACGGGCGACTCCGGTGCG
>JADFHU010000486.1 GCA_022567055.1 Planctomycetota bacterium | reverse complement strand
AGTCATTGTCGGCCTGTCCGGGGCTCGTCACCACCCCGAGTGGAGCGGCGGCGGTGGCGTTGTTGACATCTTCCCATGCTTGGCCGAAGTAGACGTCGTGCGTCTGAGCAAAATCACCACTGGCCCAGGATAGGACGGTGTCGACGGAGACATCGAGCGCATCCCCCTCAGGGTTGGGGTCGGAACTCAGCTCCGGTGGCGTAATCATCATCGCGGCTACTACTTCCTCCGGCAACAGCCCGTGATCATAAAGTCTGACGTCGTCGATCCCTCCGATCCAGTCAGAACCCCACCCGTCCGAGCCGATTATGAGAGGGGTACTGCTGCTGGTAATTAAGCCCATTGGGGTCTCATCGGTCTGCTCTCCATTGAGATAGCATTTCAGCGTTGCGCCGTCATGGGAGCATGCGATGTGGGCCCACTCGAAGCGCTCCAGGTTCCTGCCGACGTGGGCCCAGGCCCTGGGCGTGGTATTGAACGTAAACGACATGTAGGGTTCAGGAGCGCCTTGGCCCCACCCATATCGAACCTGATAGCTCCAACTGGGACTCAACCCTTGATCCGCCTTGGACATCGGCGCCGTGGTTGTGAGTTTTCCCTCCGGGTCATCGGCGTCAGGTCTTATCCAGAGAGCTATGGAGATCGGACCGGTGATGTCCAGAATGGCAGCATTGCCGCAATTGATGTGGTCCCCACCGCCACCGGTGGCGCCCAGGCCATGGAACTCCAGGGCTGTCCCCCCCATGCCGGGAATCTGTGTGGGATTGCCCACGATGGCCCCGTCGTTTCCGTTGCCGCTGGCATCGGCGATCGTACCACCACTTCCCTCATCCAGCTTCCAGTGCCCTACCAGTTCTGCGTGAGCAGTGCCGATAAACCCCACCATCAAAACAACACACAACCGAAAAGCCAGTCTTTGATACATAACAACCTCCTTACTAAAATAGGGCTGGTGATTGATCCTCAAATTGGATGCCCAACAAGTGGCATTTTCCAGTCACCATCGTCCAGATCATACCGCACTTCTATTGCAGTGGACTCCATAGTAACACAATACTCGTTCCAGCCAAGGTCAATATCCTATCAGTAAACGACGGGTGACAGCCTCAAACGCAGCTTTGGGATGCCGGGTTGACGAAGTCTCGCGTCGAGGGGGGTTGTTCGTACATGGTTTCGCGGAAGCACCGGCCGACCTTTTTTCGAATAGTCGATAGCGGTCTTTCGGTCATCGAAATCCTCGAGGGAGAATAACAAGGTGGTTTTGCCGATGTCGATTTTGTCGCCCCTGCCGATGATGTAGTGTCGTCCGCCCAGGGGGAAGTCGTCGCCCTCGCTGCCCCCTGCGATAACGATATTTAAGACAATTTCGAATCCTTATTATCCTGAATGTTCAGGTGAGACTAATTTCCCGGACCCCCCATCATAGAGCAGGCGGCGGGCGATTCAACCCTTTTCGGCGTCGGCGAAGTCGGTTTTGATCTCTTTTCGGGTGAGCAGGGAAAGCGCCCAGATACCCACGGGCAGGCCGACGATGTTACCGGGGGAGACGATCATGGTCAGAACCGAGCCGGTCACGGCCAGCCACCACGATTCCATCTGGCGCATCTTGGACGCGCCGAACATCATCAGTCCCGACAGGGCCAAGGCAGCTATCGTTACGATGGCAAACTCAGTACCGCCGATGGGGGCGGATTGAGGGGGATTCACCGATACGACGAGGATGGTAATGAGAAAAGCGATCCAGTTGACAATCCCGATCACGAAAATGGTGACAGCGGGAGCCTTTAGTCGTTGGCGGTGGTCTGCGTTGGGATATCTGCTGTGCGGTTCTGCTTTTGGAAAGCGTCTTTGACGGGTTGTTTTGCAAGGACGATTAACGCCCACAGACCGAAAGGACCCGTGACGACCCAGTCGAAACCGGTGGGGATCAAACCCAGAATACACGCCGCGACGGCCAGGCGATAGGATTGCAGGTTCATCATTTTGGTGGTCGCTACGATGATAAAAACGGCGAAGAGAACACTGAGGGCCATACCCACATTAAGGATCCAACCCATTTCCTCAAGTACCTCTAGGGCGGCTGCGCGACCCTCTTCTTCAAAGGTGGTCAGGACACCCAGATAATACATAAAGGCAAAGAGACAGGCGAAACACGCGGCAATCATGAGGCCAATGGCCGGCTTTTTGACCTGCTCCCGCAGGGCCTGTTCCGGTGTCAGCTCTTTTTGGCGATCCGCCTTGGTGAGACTCGTCGCGTCTGGGTGATTCTTGCGACTGAAACGTTGAATCTTCAAATACAGCCGAACTATCACGTAGAGGCACCAGACGATGACCGGGGCGAACAGGAGGCGGACGAAGGTGACATCATCATTGCCGGGTTCGTAGGCGGTAACCCTGTAGAGCCAATCCAAAAGAGGTTCCGGCTTGACCATCAGATAGACTAGTACGGCCACCACGGATTGAAGCAGCATGACACAGGGCGAGGCGCTTCTTATTGTTTGGCGATGGCGGATCGCATCAAAGGCAAACCACACAACACCCACAAGAAAAAGACCGATCCACAAGGCCGGGCTGGCGTTGGGTATTACGAGCTTGTATGTGTAAATTAACACAATAATAAAGGCAATCGCCATCACATAGCGGATATGCCATGGCCACATCCACTTGCTAATAAATATATCCGATGGTGTTTCGGCACGTATAAAGGGAGTTTCGATCGTCTCGATGTCGGTTTGGACTTGGCTGACATGCTGGTAGCGGCGGGCGGGTTCCTGTTCCAGTGTTCGCAGGACGATTTCGTCGAGGCGGACGTCCACCTGGACTTTTTTAGAGGGCGGATCGAAACGGCCCAAAGGGAGTTGGCCCGTGAGCATCTCATAGAAGACCACGCCGAGCGAGTAGATGTCGGCGCGGTGATCGACATTGTGGGACCCAGCGATTTGTTCGGGGGCCATGTAGTGAGGCGTGCCCATCTTTTGGCCCACGGCGGTGAGAGTATAGAGGGCGGCGGGTTTGTCGAGCAGGCGGGCCAGGCCGAAATCGGCGATCTTGACGCGGCCTTTTTTGTCGAGCAGGATATTTTCGGGTTTGATATCGCGGTGGACAATGCCCTCGTCGTGAGCGTACTGCAGGGCCTGGCAGATCTGCGGAACGATGGCCAAGGCCTCCTGTGGGGAAAGATTGCCGGTCTGCAGCACCTGGCGCAGATCGGTGCCATCGACGTATTCCATGACGAAGTAGTAGAGGCCGCTCTGGGTCTTGCCAATGTCGTGGATGGTGACGATCTGTGGGTGGTTGAGTTTCGCCAGGGCCTTGGCCTCGCGGGTGAATCTCTCGGCGAAAGCGGGGTCCTGGCCGATACCGGGCGGCAGGATCTTGAGGGCGACGATGCGGTCCAACTGCTTCTGGCGGGCCTTATAGACGACACCCATCCCGCCGCGGCCCAGTAGCTCGATAATCTCCAATTGGGGGAAATCGCCCGCGATCTGGTCGGGTTCAGGCGGCACGAAACCACCCGGCGGTGTGAGAGAGGTTTGGGCCTGGGTGTCCGGCTGTAAACCCTGTTTTAACAGACATCTGGGACAAATGCCCTGTGGAGCGCCGGCCGGTAGATCGGCGCCACATTGGGGACATTTATTTTTTGCTTCATCAGCCATCGTTCAACTCCTAACAGATGTTTTGTTTCCACCAGTTACTGAAGCAAAAGCGGCTGAAGGTTACACGAAAAATCGCCTACTGACCCAAGGCATTGAAGAGGTCGCGGATTTCCTCGTCGATCTGGGATTCGTCGGCGACGGTGTGGGCGATTTCCTCGCGCAGCAGTTGGCGGCAGCGCTTGCGTAGGCGATGGACGGCCGTCTTGATGGCTCCTTCGGTCATATCGAGTTTCTCGGCGATTTGGCGATAGGGGACGGCGTCTTTCGCGGCGGTGAGGGTGAGCTTTAGCTGATCGAAGAGTTGGTTTTTATCAGCTCGCGCGTGTTCATCCTGGAGACGCCTGAGGGTGCGATCGAGCAGGGTCAGGGCCCACTGCTTTTCGAAGAGTTTTTCGGGGCTGAGTTGGGAAGATGGTTCGAGTTCGTAGCGGTTTTCGGCGTTAAGTGCGCCCAGCGATATGGGGGTTTGAGTCGGGCAACGTTTTTGGGCGTGGTCGCGGGCGTATTGGTTGGCTACAAAATGGTTGAGCCCAGCCAGCAGATAAGAGCGGAATTTACCCTTGTGTGGGTCGGCTGAATTGAAGTCCCTCTTTTCCAGCAGGCGGGCAAAGAAGGCCTGGACGAGGTCTTCGGCCTGGTGAGCGGATTTCCCTTTTCTGCGGAGATAGGCGTAGAGGGGAAACCAGTAGGTTCTACACAGCGTTTCCATGGCCTGGTGGGCAGAGGGTGAGGATTTTCCTGCAGCGAGGACGACACTCCAATGGGTGGTGGCAAAGCGGCCGTTACCAGGCTGAGAAAGGCTCATCAGGGTATTATAAACGGTCAAATGGGCAAAGAGAAGGCAATAGGTCTGCCGTCGGGGTGCGAAAAAGGGAGATTGTGGACATAGGGAAGGGCAATTGCAAATCGGTTGCGGGAGTTTTGAAGGTCTTACTTTGATGACCCATTCGATACCCTTGCCAATAGAATCCATATCACCTCAACCAGTGAACCAAGCGAACCCTCGATTCTCGCGTTACTGGGGGCGAACAAGAAGGCTCTAGCCCCTTACCTGCCGCGGCCTGGCGCCTCGAAAGTGCGGAGAGAGAACACATGATCGTTTCGGCCCTGCACGAGGCGTTCGCGCAGGATGCCCCATTGAACACCGGTCTGATTCTGGATATGATCCAACCCCCGTCGCCCCTGTCGGTGACGATGGGCGAACGCATCGTGGCGCTGCTGGGCGAAAAATCGGTGCGTCCCGGCGAGTGATCCCTGGGATAGCCTGAAATCCTATTTGTGTAGAAGCCGTCGCGCTTTGAAGGAGATTGACCTGGAAGCAG
>JADFHU010000485.1 GCA_022567055.1 Planctomycetota bacterium | reverse complement strand
AGCGATTAAGCCTCGGATGACGCTGAAGATAGGAGCCCCCGATACCAGGGTGTGCGAGAATCTTTACTGGCGAATCATTTAATCGGGATCGCTATCGAAATCGGGGTCGTGAAATCCTTAGCAAAGTACCTTTCGATTTCGAACCCGATTTCGATAGCGATTTCGAATCTTGCCAGAAACATTTCTCGACACCCATGGCGCTCCTGGGGCTGTTTTCCATTGATGGGCCTGCCCCGCGGGCGTATACTCATTTCTATGCTTGTTAAATCAAACTTCCTATCGGTTTGTGACAGGAGCGATGATAGTCATTGACGGTGGCTGGACGGCCGGCAACCAGCTTCTCGCAAGTTTGTAGGCGGTATAGGCGCAGTCCGTGTGCCGCAGGTTAGTAGACGCCCCACGGAGTGGAGCTGCCAATTCGAGGCAACACGCCATATGGATACGATGCTGACTCTGATGCAGATCGCGGCCTTGGCAACGGCTGGGATGTGCTTCGCTCTGCTGGGCAGCGTCAAGTTGCCACTGGCCCGCAAGTTGGAAATCCACGAGGGCAAGGTCGGCGGCTTAGTTTCGGTGTTTGGCTTCACCTTGATCCCGATGGTGGTTGCGGCGGGATTCCTGGTTGACTTGCTGGGGAAACAGGCCGTCCTGGGTGGCGGTTTCCTATTGGTGATTCTCAGTCTCGTCATGCTCGCGCGCTCACGCCGCTATACCGCCGCGCTGATAGCTGTCCTGGTGATGGGCACTGGCTGGTCAGCATTGGTTAACGTTTTAAACGTCACCTCTCCACCGGCGTTTGTGCCGCCGGACGATCTCCCCCAGCGCATGGCTTACGCCATGAACATGGGCGATTTCATCTTCGGGATGGGAACCTTTGTCACTCCGCTGATCATTGTCTTTTGTGCGCAGCGCTTCGGGCTGATTCGGACCTTGTACGGCTTCGCGGCGGTATCGGTGATTCCGCTTTTGTTAGGACTGGGCGTCGATTGGGAAGCATTAAAAGTGGCAGCCACCGACTCCGTGGCGGGCGGGTTGGCGAAGCTGTTGTCCGATCCAATTGTCTGGATCTGTTCGATTGCGTTTTTCTTTCATGTGCCGACCGAAGCGTCAGTCGCGATGTGGGCAACGACGCTGATGGCCGACAAGAAAGTGAGCGAAGCCAAAGCATCGGCGTTGCTGTCGCTGTTCTGGTTAACGTTTATGGGATCTCGCCTGGTCACCGCATTAACGCTGCCGGAAGGAGCAGACACGACTCTGGTCGTCGTGATGGCCTGTTGCAGCGTCGCGATCACGCTCGGCATCGTATTCTGCCGGGGAGCGACATTGATGTGCATACTGATCGTCGCAGCGGGTGCCGTTGTCGGACCGATCTTCCCCACATTGATCGCGATCCTGCTGGGTCATGTCGAGCCATCGCTGCACGGGCGCGCCGTCGGGATCTTCTTCTGCATCGGCGGAATCGGCTGGACCGCCATCCCCATCTTGATCGGCATGTATGCTAAGCGGACCACGGTCCAGCAAGCCTTCCTATTCGCCAGCGGCTCGGCGGTATTGCTGTGCGCCCTCGCAATCGCGCTGGCCCTGCGCCTGACTTGACGGCATCACCGTGAAACTTATTTTTTCTTTTTGCCCTTTTTCCAGGAACCGAAGGGGACCACGCCGCGTTCCTTAGCCCACTGGTCGTATTGAGCGGCCATGCGGGATGCGAGATCTGGCTTGGAACCGGCAAGGTCGTGCATCTCAGTGCGGTCACGGTCCATGTCATAAAGTTCCCATGAGCTCTTCACGCCCTTGGCGACCAGCTTCCACTGGCCATCCCGCACCGCGCGGTTTCCCTCGTGCTCCCAGAAGATGGGTTTGCCACGTTCCAGGGGTCTACCATTCAGGGCGGGCTTGAGAGAGATGCCCTCCAGGGGGATCAACTTGTTTCCGTCCTTTTGCGCAGGATAGGTGACCCCGCCCAGGTCGACGGCGGTGGCCATGAGGTCAATGAGGTGTGCGGGTGAGTCATAGAGGGGGCCTTGGTCGGTCTTGCGAAAGGCCCTGCCCTGCTCTGAGAGTCCTTTGGGCCAATGAGCAATCAGAGGGGTGCTGATACCGCCTTCGTGGACATAGTGTTTGTATTCCCGGAATGGCGTGTTCGACACATTGGCCCAGTTGCGGCCGTAACCCACCTCGGTTTCAGCCGGCCCAGGCATCACCCCTTCTCCACGCCGCAAGGGGAATCCGTCGCGTGACTGGGGTGGCACCATCTGGGTCTGGAGTTCATCCTTGCCCAGCGGTGCAAGGGTGGGCTTGGCGGGACGTTGCACGGGACCCACGCTCTGATTCCGGCCAAACACCTCCGCACAGCCCCCGTTGTCCTGGAAAAAGAGGATCAACGTGTTCTCGTATTGGCCGGTGGCCTTCAGGGACTCGACAATGCGTCCGATCCCCTGGTCCATGGTATCCACCATGGCAGCATAGACCTGCATGCAGGCGGTCTCCCATTCCTTCGATTTCACGTCCTCCCATTTGCCCACTTGGGGAGTGACGTCCCAATCCTTGGGCAGAAATTTCATTTTCTTCAATTGTTTGATCCGGGCCTTCCGGGTCGGTGAGTAGCCTCCGTCATAGTCACCCTGGTACTTGGCGATATCCTCTGGGAGGGCATGCATGGGCCAATGGGCGGCGGTGAAGGAAACGTAGGCGAAGAAAGGGGTCCCACTATAATCCCCGGCATGATCCTTGATGTAAGTCACCATGTTGTCCGCAATGGCATCGGTGTAATACCATGTCCGCTTGGGCGTGTAGTCCGGATCGTTGTCCGGCGTGATGTAGGTGTTGTCCCGGGTCAGAGAGCTGGGATCGTAAAAGGAGCCCGCCCCGTGGATGGTGCCAAAGAAACGGTCGAATCCGCGCTGCAGGGGCCAGTTCGAGCGGTCCGGGTCTTCCTGTTTCCCTCGATAGGGGGTCACATGCCATTTGCCGCTCATGTAAGTGCGATAGCCGGCCGGCTTCAAGGCTTCCGCGATGGTCAGGCAATTCCGGTTCAAATCACCCTGATACTGCGGCAACCCATAGTTTCCCATCATGTGGCCGACCCCGGCCTGGTGCGGATAAAGCCCGCTCAACAGGGAGGCGCGGGTCGGGCAACAGCGCCCGGTATTATAAAACTGGGTGAACCTCAGTCCTCCCTTGGCCAAGGCGTCCAGGTTGGGCGTGGCAATCTCTCCGCCATAGCAACCGATGTCCGAAAACCCCATGTCATCGGACATGATCATGATGATGTTGGGACGGGGCGCGCCGGCTCCCTGCGATGACATCGGTGCCCACAGCGTCGCCATCAGCAATAGACCATAGGTGAAATAGGCATGTTTCATGGCCCCAGCATATCGCCAGACATGCCAATGCGTCAACAGGCGTGTGCCGGGAAGCAATGAAATCCAACGATTGCTATAAAAATGCCATGATGGCAATTTGCCATCATGGTCAAAGCTCAGGTACAGATTCCAGATGAGTTCTACCACCGGGCCAAGGGGACAGCCTTTGCAGAGGTGGAGCGGCGCGGGGTGGAATACATGGCCTCCGTGCACCCCAGAGAAGTGGACGAGGCTCGGGAGTTTCCTGTTCCCGGCCGGTGCAAATAATATTCCCGCTTAACTCCTTCTAAAATAGAGAGATATGGACCTCACGGATGAAAGTGATTGCCTCTCAGGTGATGAATTCGTAGCGAGAATAGTGTAAGACACAACATGGCGTGTCTATGGTAACGTGAAAACCAATTATACCGTAAGAGTGTACCTGAAAGAAGGAGGATACGGGCTATGAAGAAGTCTCTTGTGGTCTTGTTATGTCTTGTCCACTTGGCGTCCTGTGCCGAAAGCTACAATGTCGAGATCTACCGAGTGTTTGGCCCTGAACACCCCGGCCAATACAAGCATCCCGCGTCCATCACACAACTTACCAACGGGGACCTTTATATGGCCTACTACGGCGGTTCAGGGGAATATGGCGACGACACCGCCGTGTACGGCTCCCGCCTCAAAGTGGGCGAAACTCAATGGACCGAACCTAAGGTCATCGCGAATACGCCTGACCGGGGTGAAGGGAATTCCGTCGTGTGGCAGGCGCCCGACGGCCGCGTGTGGCTCTTCTACGTCAACCGGTATGGCGAAACCTGGTCCAGCGCGCGAGTCAAGGGGAAGATTTCTAACGATGGCGCCCAAACCTGGTCGGATTCGTTCATGCTGAATTTCGAAGAAGGAACCATGGTTCGAGGCCAGCCCATCGTCCTGAACAACGGCGACTATCTCCTGCCCATGTACTATGAGACCGGCGAAGACCACGAGATGACAGCGTCCACGACCTGTTCCTACTTCATGCGTTACAACCCGAAGACGAAGGTATGGACCGAAACCAACCGGATCAAATCGCCCATGGGCAATCTGCAAGCCCAGGTCGTCCAGCTTACCGACAGTTATCTCATCGCCTATATCCGTCGGGGCGGCGATTTCCTGCCTACCGACCACGGCTACATGTTGCGCTCCGAGTCCCGGGACGGCGGTCACACGTGGACTGACGCAGTTGAGACGAAATTCTTCAATCCCAATTCCGCCGTTGACTTCATCAAGCTACAGAACGGCCATCTGCTGCTGGTCTACAACGATAACATGAACGCTCGCACGCCGCTGACCGTGATTGTGTCGACGGACGACGACAAAACCTATCCCCATCGGCGCGATATTGCGGGCGGCGACAATTCCTTCGCCTATCCCTATGCCATTCAGACCCGTGACGGCAAAATCCACATCATCTACACGACGAACAGCCGAACGACCATTATGCATACCGTGTTCGACGAGTTCGCCATCATCGGCTCACCGCCCGAACTCTAGTCGACTGCGTGGCGTTTTTAGAATGAAGATGACCTGTAGGCGCTCACAGAAAAACAGAATTGCCATTATTTGAGCTTTGCTCAAAGGATAATTACACGGGAAGAAAAGAAGACAGG
>JADFHU010000021.1 GCA_022567055.1 Planctomycetota bacterium | reverse complement strand
GGTCGTATTACGCCACTACGCCGAGCGATAACGCCACACGAGCGACACGTCCCAACGCATCAATTTTTCGGGGCCCCTGAAAGTCACGAATGGAGATTGTACGGCAGGATTTTGTTTGATTTTCAATGTTTCTGCGCTACAATACGAACATATGGGAGACCCGACCATGCTACAAGGGTGATGTGTGGATGATTATACATGTAATTACACTGTGTTGTCATTGGAGAATACTGCATTTTTTGGCAGATATACACAAAATATAGGAGGTCTATCGTGGAAATGAAAATGAATATGATTTACTGGAAAGGTAAAAAATTTTGGGTGGGAAAGCTATTCGAGCATCCTGAGATTATGACGCAGGGAAAAACCTTGAAAGAATTAGAAAAAAACATGAAAGAAGCATATATCCTAATGACTATGGATGATGTTCCGCAAAAGCATGAAATAAAAAAACTTGCCTTTACCATATGAAACGAAAAGATCTTATCAAGAAACTCATTAGAAACATCTGTAAGTTTGATAGTTCCTTTGACGAAGACAGTCGTTTTTGAGATATTGTCAGATCGGAGACTAGCTGATGGCTAAACCAGTTAAGAGCAAAGAAGAGGCTATACAGCGTCTTAAAGCCGCGCGAGAACAATTAGTTGCGCTTGGAGTGACTGACATTGGCCTGTTTGGGTCGTTTGTTACCGGACAACAAACCCCGGTAAGTGATATTGATATACTTGTGGAGTTCGCACCTGCCCAGCACTCATTTGATAATTTCATGGATCTATCGTTTCTTCTTGAGGATCTGTTGGGGCGAAGAGTAGATATGGTGACACCCGAAGCCCTGAGTCCTTATATTGGCCCTCACATACTTCGGCAGGTGGAGCGTGTCTCTCTTGCCGCGTGAATACGTTCGAAGCCAACGCATATGGGCAGAAATATGAGGTTCGTGGTCCGCTGAGCGGACCGACTGGCCGAAAGGCGGTTATCGTCGCAGTGTGGATCGTGTTGCAAGGCCAGGACTTCTCACGCTTTGTGACCGCATTTCCGGGACCAAGTTCATGAAATTCAAAATGCTCGATACGGTGGTGCTTAACCGGGACCTTCCCGAGAATGGGCTCCAAAGGGGCGATTTGGGAGCCGTTGTACAGGTCTATGAGCCGGATGGTTTGGAGATCGAGTTCGTCAGTGCGGCTGGCCGGACGGAAGCACTATTGACTCTCAAGGAAGGAGATGTGCGCGCCGTGGCAGCGAACGACCTAATTACGGTTAGGCGGCTCGATCGGTCAGCCTAAACGACCGCCCAGTAGCGCGTCCACCTCGAATCTGGTAGCCCCCGGCACCACCGCGGACGTCTTAGTTCCCGCTAGCGGCAGTTGCTTTTGTCAGATGGTTGTCCTCACCACTATTACGATGCCAAGAGATGAACGGTGACCCCCGTTGAAATGCTTGGAGAAACGTCATGAAAGCCGATAGTCGTTCCGTAAGGGCGGCACGAAGCGTGTGCAGCGAGTACCGAAGCCGCACTATTGAACCTCGAAAAATCCATGATCGTTGGGGTCTTCCTGATCATGCAAAGGGGGACAGCATCGCATTGGCCCCTTTCCTACCTATTTTCCCCTCTGTCGCTTGCATAGGGCCTCTTTGTCGATCGTTTGCACCTTGTGCAGCTTCTGATCATCCAGCTTGATCTGTCGCGAGGTGACGGCCGTGTCGGTGATCCAGCGAATGGCCTGTCTAACGGCATTCGAAGCCCGGCGGCCCGGCAGAGCGTAGTACATCCAGCGTCCATCCTTGTGGCCTTCGACCAGGCCGACCTGCCGCAGGATGGACATGTGCTTGGAGACCGTGGAGGGTGCCAAGCGGAGCATCTCAGTGATCTGGCAGACACACAACTCGTCGTGCCGGAGCATCATCAGTGCCCGCACGCGGTTCTCATCGGAGAGTGCTTTGGTAATCGCGACGATTTTTTGCATGCTAAATACTCCTATATTTCGACATATAACGAATTATAGAGATTGGTCTGAGCGATGCAAGTCCGACTTTGAAGCAGTAATCAGTTATCAGTAATCAGATCAGTAATCAGTAGTCAGTGATCGGGCATCGGGATCGGTGTGGGCCACAGTGGATTGTTTTACCACAGACCCCCTGACCACTGACCGCTGATTACTACCTTGCGGGGATCCGTGATGCGGGTAGAGAAAAACCCGCTGTTCACGGCACCGCAGTAAGGTGCGACTGTTCCGGGATCTCACGTTTTTGCGATTTACACAGGGTCGCTCGGGCTCATATAATGGTCGGGATTGCTCCCTTTCCGGGCACTCGCATGTTTACTGGCAGGCGCTACTAAGAGCACCTACGCAAAATGAGTCTGCATTCGAGCGACTTATTTTCCCTCTGGACGGCGTCAGGCTCCATCGACCATCCTCGGATGGCCTGCTTCGCCTTCCTTGCCAGAGGCACGAAACGCTCGCTCTCGGTGCGACGATCATTTTGTTAGGGGCTCTAAGGCGTGGTTCCATGTCAAAGCTGAGAATACTTTTTCTGTGTACGGGGAATTCGTGCCGCAGCCAAATGGCCGAAGGATATGCGCGGGCGCTCAAGGGCGACTCCATTGAGGCCTATTCGGCTGGCATAGAAACACACGGCCTGAATCCTTACGCGGTGGCCTGTATGCGGGAAGATGGTGTCGACATATCCGGCCACCAGAGTACGATGGTATCCGACCTGGGGCCTATCCCCTTTGACCATGTGGTGACGGTTTGCGGCCATGCTGACAAAAACTGCCCGGTTTTTCCCGGACAAACCCAGGTCGTTCATTACGGATTCGAGGATCCGCCCCAGCTCGCGGCTAATCTGGGTTCAGAGGAGGAGAAGCTGGACTGCTATCGTCGAGTACGAGACGAAATCAAGGCTTTTATTCGGACCTTGCCACAGGCTCTTGCGGAGGGTCCACCTGTGGGGCTGTAGATACTCGCCCGTGAAGCGCATTCTGATGCTTTTCTGGGAACAACTGGTTCGTTCTCGACGTTGTGTTTTTGAAGGCCTCGATACTATGGCGCCGATTGAGGATTTTGAAGCGATCGCAATGGGGCATTTGCCGGCCATCCAGAGGGCCGCGGTGGCCATTTGCGGTCGCACTGGCGTGGCGGACGATATGGTCCAGACCACGCTGTTGAAGGCATACGAACGGTTTGATTCCTTTGAGGCAGGGACCAATTGTAAGGCCTGGTTGCTCTGCATTCTGCGGAACTCATGGGTGGATTACCTGCGGGTCCAGCAGAGGCGGCTGGTCAAACAGGTCCCCTTGGAAGAAGAACTCGTGGCGGATCGGACTACCGAAGAGACCGTGTGGTCCAACGCCCAGGACATGCTGGACAATTTCTCTGATGAGCACGTGATTAGAGCCCTGCAGAGGTTGCCCGAGGAGCAACGGCTGACGCTGTTCCTCGTGGATGTTGAGCAGATGACCCATGAAGAGGTTGCCGAAATTATGGGAGTTGCGGTGGGTACGATCAAGAGCCGCACCAGTCGGGCACGCGGGGCGCTGAAAGTGAGTTTAGCCGACTACGCCCAGGAAATGAATTTCGGGGGACGTGACCGATGAGTCACCTAACCGACGAAGAATTCGAAGATCTGCTGCAAGGACAGGAGAGCGGGCGGGACCATCTCGACCGCTGCCGACGATGCCAAGATCGTTTGGCTGAGAAGCGGGCCTTGGCGATGCGTCTGCGCGACGCGTTTGCCGCTGTCACTCAGGAGGCAGACCTGTCGCAGCGGATTCGATCACGGATAGGCCTCGGCACCGACATGCGTCAGTCTGCCAAACCCGGTCCCAAGGTCGTGAAACTCCCGCGACATCAACGCCGCGTCTGGACGACGGGACTCTCTGCGGTGGCGGCCGTTTTGCTGGTTGCGATTGTTTTGGCGCTCTCCTGGCCGCCTTCGGCGGCTCAAGCCACTCAGTCGACCCTGGCCGACATCCACGCGCTTAACCTATTGGTCGGGGAACATGAGTTCTGGGAGGACACGGACCCTGAGAGGCTGACGGCTCTCTACGGAGAGATTCTGGGCGTTAAGCCCTACCTCCCACCGGTCACCGAGACGCTCAAGCTCTGCAGTTGCTGTGTCAAGCGCTCTATCACCGAGTACGTGGTGGGCAGTTATGTGGCCGGCACGGGCGTGGGTGTGATGACCGTCGCCATCGTGCGACCCTCGCCCGAATCGCTCGGCAAGGGCAGAGCCGGGCCGGGAGGCCGTATCTACTACGAGGCTCAGCAGGGCGAGTGCAGGATGGTGGCCGTCCGCATTGGCGATCACACGTACTCCGCGGTCGGTCAGGTGGATCACAGCCATCTGCGCGCCCTCCTCGCACAACTGGGTGACTCAGATGGTATTGACCCCACTGAGAATCGGCCGACAATGCCGAGCAAAATCCCACTTCACTGACACTGAAACTGGGGGAAGGAGCCCAAGTCCCTGACGCGAGCGATGATCCATCTGCGGGAGAGGTTGCCCGCGACCGGGGGCAAGGCGACATAGATGCCGATGGAAAGCAGCGTTTCTGTTTTAAGTTTTATGTGTTAAGTGACGCTGTGCGAGTATTAAAGAGATCGAGACTGAATATCGATCTGAAGCAATATCTCCTAGATTATTCAAGCGAATCATTGAGCAAGGGGAGGGGCAACGGGTTGAATTCAAGGCCTCCTTTGGCAAAGAAGCCACTAAGGGTGGGCGCTGCGCTTCTGTTTTAAGTGTTATAGTGTTATGTTTTATGCACGCGGATTTCACGGTAAAGCGTTTCTGTTTTGAGTGTTATGTCTTATGTTTAAGTGACGCTGTGTGAGTCATATTGTTCTTTCTTTGTGTGAGATTTACTGAAATGTCTTGACAGGGTTCCCGATATTAGGCAAATAAAATAGGTATATGTACAGTCTACGTCAAAAAGAAGATGAGTTAGATGAGCATATTCGTGTTCTTCTGTTGCGTTGCGCAGAGGCGGTACATAGGGATTATCCTGATGCCAAGGTAATTCTCTATGGCTCGCAAGCCCGGGGTGAGGCTACGTCGGAGTCGGATTTGGACATACTGATACTTTCAGAGTCTATCATCTCATCCAAGGAGAGACAAGGTATTCATGATAGGCTATACGAGATCTGCCTAGAGTGTGATATGGTCATTAGCGTCATCATTAAAAACCTTGTCCAATGGGAGCAGCCCATGTGGCAAGCAACATCGCTCTATCAAGCTGTCCAAAATGAAGGGATTCTGGTGGCGTGACCAAGGGACAGAAAGATTTGATGCGTTATCGAATCAAGAGAGCTTCTGAGACACTTCAAGAGGCGCATCTGATGCTGGAAGGCGGGCATCTATATGGGGCATCGAATAGAATCTATTACGCCTGTTTTTATGCGACAATTGCATTGCTGTTGACGAAAGATCTATCCAGCCCCAAACACACCGGCGTGGTGTCCCTTTTAAATCGACATTTTGTGAAAGAAGGTGTCATACCTGTTGCTATGGGGAAGTTTTATTCGAGAATGTTTGACAATCGTCTGGAAAGCGACTATGGCGATATTGTCGATTTAGATGAGGATGACATAAAGGCGGATCTGGAAAAGGCAGAAGAATTCATCAAGCAGATCAAAGTTCTGTTAGTTGCTTTGTGATTCCAGTGCTATTCATTATTCGCTGTGCTGATTTGCGTGTTCTAGCAAAATAATCGTACATATTTTTGGCAGCTTCTGCTAACTGCTTCTGTACCTCATTTTGCTCTTGTAGGACGTCATTTGTTATCATCTAAAGCCTAAAAGTAGCATCTATACAGATCTGATCTATGGAATTTGGCGAAGACAATTTAAGAAAAGCCAGGGAGAATTTGAAGCGGCGAAAGGAAAAACAAAGAGTCGGTTATCTGGCGTTGCATACCAGGGCATTCAGGGACTTTGAGTCTATTCTGAAAATGATTGTAGGTGAGTATCATCCTGAAAAAGTTTATCAATGGGGTTCGCTGTTACGTCCGGAGCAATTTCGCGATTACTCTGATATCGATATTGCGCTCGAAGGTGTTATTGCGCCAGATGATTATTTTGAGATGCTGGGTAAAGCTCAGGCGATGACGAGATTTCCTGTGGATATTGTTCAATTGGAAAAGATTGGGCCTGAATATGCTGAGGGTATACGTAAAGAAGGAAAGGTTGTCTATGAGCGGGCGGTATAATGATGTTGCGTTGTTATTGAGCCAGATTAAGAAATCAGAATCTGTATTGAAGCGAATCACCGATGAATACGATACTTTTTTGCAGACGGATTTTAAGATGTTGGGGAAAAAGAGTACCTCTGCCATCGTTATTGCTGAATATCTCGTGGATTACTATACTTGCCTTGAGACTCTATTTTTCAGGATTTCCCAGTTCTTCGAGAATAATATAAGTAAGGAAAAGTGGCATGCTGATTTGTTGGAGAAAATGACACTTCAGGTTGAAGGATTGCGTGAGCCAGTTGTTTCAGATCATACACAGGCTATATTAAGTGAATTGATGAAGTTTCGTCATTTTCGCCGCTACTATTTTGAGTTGAACTATGATTGGGATAAGTTGATGTACTTGCAAAAAAAGTTTGGGGAGGTTCGTGACTTGATACCAACGGAGCTAAATACTTTTAGGGCCTTTGTATGTAAGTTGCAGGAAGAGATTTAGGCATGCGTTTCTGTTTTAGGTGTTGTGTTTTTAAGTAAAGCTGTGAGAGTATTAAACATCTACGTTCGTTGAACGTGGGTGTTTAATACTGCGCGACCGCTTAGTGGGAGGTCAGGGTTCGGCAGCATTGCTTAAGATCGTGATTTTTGCTATAATTCTCTTGTATTTTCTCGTAATGGCTTGAGTTTTAACATCGAATTCAGACCTGTTTTCTTTGCGGCCACGAGTCGCCATTTTTAGACCTAAAACCAAGAATTGACGGGGGACGAAGATGACTACCGTGACAATCCAGTTTCCTGAGTCTGTGTTTTCCGCTTTGCGACGGGCACCGGCTGAATTCATTGAAGAGATGCGTATCGAAGCAGCGACCCAATGGTACGCCCAGCAACGCATATCTCAGGAGAAAGGGGCGGAAATTGCTGGAATCAGCCGGGCGGAGTTTATTAACGAATTGGCTTGTCGCCACATTCCAGTCGTTCGGGTGAACTTTAAGGAACTGATGGAGGAAGTGAGACGCGATGACTGATACTTGGGTTATCAATGCCTCGCCTCTTATCCTGTTTGCGCGTATCGACAGACTCGATAAAAACCTTGTCCAGTGGGACCAGCCCATGTGGCAAGCAACATCGCTCTATCAAGCTGTCCAAAATGAAGGGATTCTGGTGGCATGACCTGCTGGGCCAAGCAAACGCTCGCCTCTGCGTCTCGGTGATAGAATCAATGTGTCCCTGCCGGCCCAATCGCGGTATAATTCCGGCATGAACACTAAGAGCACCTACGCAAAATGACTCTGCATTCAAACGGCTTATTCTGGGTCTGGACGGCGTCAGGCTCCATCGACCGTCCTCGGACGGCCTGCTTCGCCTTCCTTGCCAGTCGCAGAAACGCTCGTTTTCGGTGCTACGATTCATTTTGATAGGCACTCTAATGACCCGCACGACAATAACTTACCGCTTCTCCATCTCATCTCCATCTCATCTTCAGGCCGCCTTTGGCCGTTCCTCAAGCGCGAAAAACAGCGGCTTCCTTGTGGCAAAACTGGCTGCGCTAGCAGCACAATAAGAATCACAAGCAATCCTCTGCGTAGGCCCACTACGCCTCCGGTTTCGCGCAACCGATCACGACCCAATCGAACCTAAGAGCACCTACGCAAAATGAGTTTGCATTCGAGCGGCTTCTTTTGTCTCTGGACGGCGTCAGGCTCCATCGACCATCCTCGGATGGCCTTGCATCGATTGGAAACATTGTCAAGATGTGGATGAATGTCATGGGTTTCTTTGCCGCCCCCATATTGAGTCTCTTTGTATTGGGATTGCTGACGCGGCGGGCCAGTTTCCGGGGTTGGCTGGTAGGCTTGGTGTGCGGTATGGGCTTGACGGTCTTCTTGAAGGTCTATTTCGGCGAGCAGCTGATGCCCATTTGGCTCATCCCCAGTTCC
The DNA here is from genome assembly GCA_022567055.1 of Planctomycetota bacterium. Classification (GTDB taxonomy): domain Bacteria; phylum Planctomycetota; class Phycisphaerae; order Sedimentisphaerales; family Anaerobacaceae; genus JAIPFM01. The sequence goes on along the minus strand of JADFHU010000021.1, from coordinate 9,800 downwards.
TTCGTGGTCTGTGCGATCGTAGGCTATGGGGCCAATGTGCTCATGCCCGGTTCTGGGAGGGTCGATGCTAGGGTAAGTGATCAGTAATCAGTGATCAGTAATCAGTAATCGGTAGCTGGAAACTGGGGCTGGGGACATAATGGTCTCATGAAAAAATGACCAAATCGCCTCCCGAATACTGATTACTCATTACAGATTGCTCCTCCAAGGGCACCTTATATTGACCCCTTTGGGGCGAATTCGATACCAGGAATGAAGGGTCCAGGCGCTTTTGTAGTGGTTGTTCCGATTATAACGAGAAGACCCCCGGTCTTATGACAGCGAGGACACCATCAGGAGGATTCCCAGGATGGAACGTACGAGAACTCTAGCCATCATTCTAACCCTCTCGGGCCTGCTCGGATGCACGACGCTGGCTCGTGATCCGCTGTGGCAGCAAGTGGAGGAGGCCATCGGCAAGGGTCTCCCTCAGACGGCGATCTCTGTCCTGGCTGAGATAATTCCTGCCGCCTTGGAGGCCGAGGCCCACGCCGAGGCCATCCGGGCGATTGCGCACAAGATCGTCCTGGAAGGCCAGATCCAAGGGGGCCAGCCCGAAGAGAAAATTGTCCGTCTGCAGGCCGAGATTGAGCAGGCCCCGGAGGCGATGAAGCCGGTGATGGAGTCCATTCTGGCCCATTGGTTCTGGCAGTACTTTCAGCAGAATCGTTATCGCTTCCTGGAGCGAACCCAGACCGCCGAGCCTCCGGGCGACGATTTCACCACCTGGGACCTGGCCCGCATCCTGGCGGAGATCGACCGTCACTTCACGTTGGCATTGGCGGCGGACGCAGCGCTGAAGGCCATCCCGATCGTCGAGTATGACGATCTTCTCGAACGGGGCACGATGCCCGACAGTTTTCGGCCCACGCTCTGGGATTTTCTGGCCTACGATGCCCTCTCTTTCTACACGGCCGGTGAGCAGGGGGGCACCCAGCCACAGGATAGTTTCGAGATCGGGGCGGAGGGTCCCATCTTTGCCCCGGTACCCGAGTTTCTTGCCTGGCGGCCACAGACCTCCGACGCCGACTCCGCCAAGCTCAAGGCCGTCGGGCTCTATCAGGCATTGCTCGGCTATCATCAGGAGGATGCGGACCCCAATGCCTTCGCGGATGCCGACCTGCAACGCCTCGCCTTTGGCAATAACATGGCCGTGGGGCCGGAAAAGTCCGCCCGCTACCGGGCCGCCCTGGAGCGTTTCGTAGGACGCTGGTCGGCCCATCCGATCGCTGCCCGCGCCTTCTACCAGTGGGCCCGCGTGGTCCAGGGAGAGGGAGATTTCGTTGCGGCCCACGCCTTGGCCGGCCGTGGTCGTGACGGCTATCCTAAGAGCATCGGGGCGGCTCAGTGTCACAACCTGATCCTGGAGATCGAGGCCCAGTCGGCGAGCGTCACCACGGAGCGGGTGTGGAACGATCCTCTACCCGATATTCAGGTGACCTATCGCAATGTGGATGCCGTCTATTTTCGGGCCGTGCCTTACGATTTCCTCGCGGAGGGCCGAAGCACCACCGGTTCCCTCTCGTTGCAGGAAGAACGGGCGTTGTTGTCCCGGACGCCGGTTCTGGAATGGGAAACTGTCTTACCTGAAACATCGGACTATCAACAGCGCACGGAGATCTTGCCCGCGCCGGAAGGTCTGAAGCGGGGGGGCTATTACCTCATAGCCAGTCACGATTCGGCCTTCCGCAACGACCACAGTAACCGAGTGAGCACCGTGCCAATTTGGGTCAGTGACTTGGCCCTGGTGATGCGACGTCACACCTACTATGGGGTGGTCGAGGGATTCGTGCTCGAGGCTCGCGCGGGCGAGCCTCTGCAGGGCCGTCGCGTGACACGTTGGCTCCGAGACAATCAGACGAATCGCTTCGCGCCGGATGCACGGACCGAAACCGACGCCAACGGCATGTTTTCCTTCAGCTTTGCGGATGAGCAGCGCTATCTGCGCTACTTCCTTGTTGCAGAAGATGAGGGCGATGTGCTTGCCGGCGAAGAGAAATACCACTATGGATCCGGATCTCCGAGCACCTCAGCCACCGAACGCGCCGTGTTCTTCACGGATCGGTCCATCTATCGTCCGGGACAGACCATCCGCTACAAGGGGATCTGCATCCGCAGCGATCCCGCCCGGGACACCTACCAGACGCTGACTCGCAAGGGCCTGACGGTGATTTTCCTGGACACCAACGGTCAGGAGATCGCCCGCCGGCTGCATCGTAGCAATGACTATGGATCGTTCAGCGGCAGTTTTACCGCGCCGCGGGACCGCCTGTTGGGGAGAATGACGCTTCGTACAGAGAATGGTCCTAGCGGCTATGCCCAGATCAACGTCGAAGAGTACAAGCGTCCCACCTTCCAGGTGACATTGAACGCGCCCGAGCAGGCGCCCAAGCTCACCGAAGAGGTCACGGTCTCCGGCAAGGCCACGGCTTACACGGGGGCGGCCATTGGCGGGGCCCAGGTGAGTTGGCGGGTGGAACGCTCGGTCCAGTTTCCGCCCTGGTGCTGGTGGTGCCGCTGGATCTATCCCAGCACCGAGATCGTCTCGATCGCACACGGCACGACCACCAGCGCCGCAGACGGCTCCTTCCAGATCGCCTTCGTGGCGAAGCCCGACCTGGCCCAGTTGGAGGAGAATGAACCCACCTTCCGGTACCAGGTGCATGCCGATGTCACCGACACCAGCGGAGAGACCCGTTCCGGGGACCGATCGGTACGCGTCGGCTACACGGCGCTGCAGGCAGACGTCGCGGCCGATGCCTGGCAAACGCCTGATCGTCCGGTGCTTTTAACTATTTGGACCCAATCCCTCGATGGTGAGTCGGAGCCTGCCGCGGGGGACCTCTCCATCTATACCTTAGAGCAGCCGGAGAGGCCGGCTCGTGCCGCACTTCAGCCAAATTCCGTGCGACGGATCGGGGCGGGTGAGCCCGAAATGGATCCCGCCAATCCTGACACCTGGCCCCTGGCTGAGCGTGTGAGTCGGCAGGCCTTCGCGACCAATGCCCTGGGCCTGGCCGAATTGGCCGCGTCTCTCGGAGCCGGCGTCTATCGGGCGATTCTTGAGACACAGGATCGTTTCGGAAAACCGGTCACTGCCCGCCACACCTTCCAGGTCGTGGACCCGGCCGCTCGTCACCTGGCCGTCCCCCTGGCGAACCACTTTGCCGCCCCCACCTGGTCCGTGCAACCGGGTGACACCTTCGAGGCCCTCTGGGGGACGGGCTATGATAGGGGCCGGGCCTTCGTTGAGCTGGAACTACGAGGTGAACTCCTGAGGGCCTGGTGGACCGAACCGACACGGACGCAGGAACGCATCGAGCAGGAGGTCACCGAGGACATGCGGGGCGGCTTTACCCTGCGGGTGACCTATGTGCGGGAAAACCGACTCTACCTGAATGAACGGATCGTGGATGTCCCCTGGAGCAATAAGGAACTCTCCATCCGCTGGGAGCGCTTTCGCTCCGCCCTGGAGCCGGGCCAGCAGGAGCACTGGACCGCCGTCATCAGCGGCCCCGACGCCAATAGGGCCGTCGCCGAGATGGTCGCCGGTCTCTATGACGCCTCCCTGGATCAGTTTCTGCCCCATGAGTGGATTCAGGCCTTCTCCGGCTTTCGGCAGGAGCGGCAACGTCTGAGCAGCCTGTTCGAGAACCAGGCCCTAGCCTTTCGCAAGACACGAGATTCCGGTTGGACTAGCGGGATCTCTGGCGTGGTCATTAGCTACCGCCAGTATCCGGCGGAATTGATTTATCATTTCCAAAACTTCCTGTTCCGGTCCGCCGCCGGAGGAGGCGCCCGCGCCCGCGATGGTGCGGCAGCCGAAATCGCTCAGGATGCCCCCCCTGCCCCCGCGCCGGCCGATGCTGGAGTGCGGCCGGATAAACAGGAGGGGCCCAACCTGGACCAGGTCCCGGTTCGCACCAATTTCGACGAGACGGCCTTCTTCTATCCCCACCTGACCTCGGATGCTCAGGGGGTGGTGCGCATGGAGTTCACCATGCCGGAGGCCCTGACCCAGTGGCGTTTCATGGGCTTTGCCCACGACAACGACATGCGGAGCGGATTTCTCATGGACACGGCTGTCACGGCCAAGGAGCTGATGGTGCAGGCCAATCCGCCGCGCTTCGTGCGGGAAGGGGACGAGATCGAGTTTACCGTGAAGGTGACCAACCAGTCGGCCGCCCGTCAGACGGGCATGGTCCGCCTGACCCTGGCGGACGCCCGCACCCAGGCCTCGCGAGACCAATCTCTAGGCAACCTGTCACCCGAGCAACCCTTCGACGTCCCCAGCAAGGAGTCACGCAGTTACGCATGGCGCTTGACCATTCCGGACGGGGCAGAGATGCTGACCTATCGCGCCGTCGGCGCCACCGACCGGCTCAGCGATGGGGAGGAGGCCTTCCTGCCGGTCCTGAGTCGGCGGATCCTGGTTCAGGAATCCCTGCCCCTGCCCATCCGCGGCCCCCAGACCAAGGAATTCGAATTCACCAAGCTCTTGGAGTCCGGCCAGTCTGCGAGCCTGATCCATCAGAGCCTGACGGTCCAGATGGTGTCACAACCCGCCTGGTATGCGGTCCTGGCCCTGCCCTATCTGATGGAGTATCCCCACGAGTGCAGCGAACAGATCTTCAACCGGCTCTATGCCAATGCCCTGGCCGCCTATATCGCCAATGCCGATCCCCGCATCCGCAGCATCTTCGATCAATGGCGGGGGACGCCGACCTTGGACAGTCCTCTCGAGCAAAACGAAGATCTCAAATCGGTCGCGCTGGAGGAGACCCCCTGGGTGCGGCAGGCCATCTCGGAATCACAGGCCCGTCGCAATGTGGGGATCCTCTTCGACGAGAATCGACTCCGCGACGAGATGTCCCTGACACACTTCAAGCTCCAACAGCGACAGTTGAGCAGCGGTCTCTGGTCCTGGTTCCCCGGGGGCCGTGGCAGCGAGTACATTACGCTCTACATCACCACTGGCTTCGGCCGCCTCCGCCACCTGGGACTGCGTGACTTGGACGTCGGCCCCGCGCTCAAGTCCTTGGACGCCCTGGATCAGTGGATGCACCGTCGCTATCTGGACATCCGCAAGGACAACAACCTCGATGACAACCATCTGAGTTCGTTGGTGGCCTTCTACCTCTACGGCCGTAGCTTCTTCATCGACGACCAGGCCGTAGACCCTGCCTATCAGGAGGCCTGGGCCTACTGGATCAGTCAGGCCCAGCGCTACTGGCTCCAACTCCGTTGGCGTCAATCACAGGCCCACGTGGCCATCGCCCTCAAGCGACTGGGTGACCTGACGACGCCCCAGGCAATCGTCGCCTCCTTGCGGGAGCGCAGCGTCCAGGATGAGGAGTTGGGCATGTTCTGGCGCGATCTCGAACGGAGTTGGTGGTGGTATCGGGCGCCCATCGAGACCCAAGCCATGATGATCGAGGTCTTCGACGAAGTCGCCGGCGATGCCGAGGCGGTGGAGGACTGCAAGGTCTGGCTGCTCAAGCAGAAGCAGACCCAGGCGTGGAAGACCACCAAGGCCACTGCCGATGCCGTCTACGGCCTCTTGCTGCGGGGCGCCAATCTACTCAGTTCAACGGCCCTGGTCGAAGTGGCCCTGGGCGGTGAATGGATCGAGCCGCAGCAGGTCGAAGCGGGCACCGGGTTCTATCAGGAGCGCTTCGTGCGTCAGGAGATTCAACCGGCCATGGGCCGGATCACGGTGCGCAAGATCGACGAGGGCGTCAGTTGGGGCAGTGTCCACTGGCAATACCTGGAAGACCTCAGCAAGGTCACGCCCTATGAGGGCACGCCTCTGCAGCTCAAGAAGACCCTCTATGTCAAGGAGAACACGACCCAAGGCCAGGTCTTGGCGCCCATCACCGGCGATCTCTCCATCGGGGACGAATTGGTGGTCCGCATCGAACTGCGAGTCGACCGTGACATGGAGTACATCCACATGAAGGATCAGCGGGGCAGCGGCACCGAGCCAGTCAACGTGCTCAGTCGCTACCGCTACCAGGACGGCCTGGGTTACTATGAGAGCACGCGAGACACGGCCACGCACTTCTTTATGGGCTATCTGCCCAAGGGCGTCTACGTCTTCGAGTATAGCACGCGCATCCAACACCGGGGCCGCTACCAGAGCGGCATCACCACCATACAGAGCATGTATGCCCCCGAGTTCAACAGTCACTCGGAGAGCGTGGAATTGGAGGTGCGTTAGGGCTGGCTTCACAAAAAGATGCGGAGCAACTCTGCACACCGTTCCGCGTTGCGATGCGTCGGCATTGAGACGGTGAACCTGTATTCAGCCTTTGTCGCGCTGGCTCCATCGTTGCCAGGGCGTCAAATCGACCCTGTGCCTCCCTCAACCAGGCACAGTTCTTGATTCACGTCCACGTTGCGGTATACATCGGTTCTTCCTCCGATCCATTTGACTTCAATTCGATCGATCTTTGCCCGCTTCCCCAAGCCGAAATGGAGTTTGAGACCGTAGTGGCTCTGGTATCCTCGGCCGCTGTGAACCTCATCGGCCATCGTCAGATCACCTGCGATCACCCTGACCTGGGCGCCCACGCCGAAGCGGTTGGTCTTGATGCCCCTCAGGCCGACGCGCAGCCAATTCCCGCAATTGGCAGTGTCGTTTCTCAGGAGGGTGGGGCGCTGGCGCGGATTCAACACCACTACATCCATATCGCCATCCTGATCGAGGTCCCCGAAGCCGACCCCGCGGCTGGTGAGCCTGACCTGCATCCCCGGCCCGCTACTCTCCGTCACATCGACATAGGATCCCGTGCCGGTATTCTCCATGAGATGGTTTTTCTGATGATAGGTCCTGGCGTCGTCGTACCGTTCAATCGTATCCTGAAGGTGGCCTTGGGCGATGAAGAGGTCCCGGTCGCCATCGTTGTCGAAATCCACCAAACCTGTGCCCCAGGTCACCGCCGCGAGTGTCTGCCGGCCGGCTCCGGTCGTCATGGTGACGTCCTGAAAAGTGCCTCCCCCCATGTTTTGATACAGTGTGGCCAGTTGATCCTGATAACTCGTTTGGAAGAAATCCAGGCGACCGTCGTTGTTGAAGTCCGCGCAATCCACGCCCATGCTGCCCTGTTCATCTCCGTGCATGTCATAGGCCACTCCACTGATCAATCCCACTTCCATGAAGCGACCGGTACCGTCATTCTGCCAGAGAAAGTTTTCCGCCACGTCGTTTGCGACGAAGATGTCCGTGTCCCCATCCTGATCGTAATCGGCGCAAACGACCCCCATTCCCCAGCCGGCATGCCCCCCCACACCGCAGGACTGGCTGACGTTCGAGAAAGTCCCGTCACCATTATTGCGAAAGACGGTGTCACTCACGGGCTTATAGAATCTCGGATTTGCGTAGAGTGGAACGCCATTGGAGGTTAGCGTCTTGTGTTGATCGTATGAGAAGACGAGATAGTTTGCCACATACAAATCCAGATCCCCGTCGGCATCCATGTCTAGAAAGCAGGTCCCCGCTCCCACTTGATCCCCATTGGCGACACCTGCTTCCTCAGTCACGTCTGTAAAGGTGCCCTCACCGTTGTTGCGGTACAGTACGTTGGGACCGAAGTTGTTTAGGTAGAGATCGAGATCACCATCGTTGTCGTAGTCGCCGGCTGTGACGCCCAAACCGTACCCGGTATCGCCTACACCAGCCGATTCGGTGACATCGGTGAAGCGCCAGTGACCGTCATTACGATAGAGTCGATTGCGCGGCGTGGTCTCAGTCGATGTGCCCCTCAGGGGCGCGCCATTCAAGAAGTAGATGTCATCGTCTCCGTCCCCGTCGTAGTCGAAGAGTGCCAGGCCGGCGGCCACGGTTTCAACGATATAGCGGCGGCCGCTACTACCGTCCGTGTGGACGAAATCGATGCCCGTTTGTGAGGTGACATCACGGAAATGGAATCCGCCGGGGGCAGCAGGACCCATGACGAGTAGTAGTAGTAGCCATACTGCCGCAGTTCTGTCGGACAAATGATTCACGAGACCTTTCGATAGATGTTAGGGATCGGCCTTCCCCTGTTTGAGTGCATCGAGAATGGAGGTGTACTTGGGGTTGGTTGGCTCCAGACGGGCTGCCTGCTGCATGGCCTCCATCGCCTGTCGGCGCAGGCCGTTGCGGGCAGATGCCCAGCCCAGGACATAGTAGTTCTGTGCGATGGGCTGCAGCGATACCGCCTCTTCGGCGTAGGTGAGCGCCTCGGGCAGATTTCGATTCAGTTGCAGATTCATGGTCGCCCAGATCCGGTATCCCTCTGCCGACCGTGATCCCAATGATACCACCTTCTCGAATGCCGTTTCCGCGGCCGCGATCTTGTTTAGCTGCATGGCCAGAATGCCTGAGCGTAGCCAGAGGGCCTCCTGGTCGGCATAGAGCTTTCGGGCATCCTTCAGTACCTGGTATGCCTTTTCTGGCTGTTGGACGGCCTGATAGAAATCCGCCAGCTGAATCATCGTCTCAAGCCGGTAGGGATCCAATTGCACCGCCCGATTCAGGAGTTTCCGGGCTCTGTCTGGATCCTTGGCGTTGAGATAGACCTTGTGGGCCTGGAGCAAGACCTCGATGGTGCGACCTTTGACGCGTTGCAAATCGTCATAGGCTTCGTTCTGATCCTTTAGCTGGGTCATGTCCTCGGACTTGAGCGTTCTAAACTGGCTCAGACTCTCTCTGGCCTTCTTAGGTTGCTTCAAGCGTGCATAGGCTTTGGACAGGCCATAGTAAGCGTTCGTATGACTCGGTGCGATGCGGAGGGCGTTTTCGTAGCACTGCCGTGCCTGGTCGAATTGCTTGAGTAGCCAATGGATCTGCCCGCACAGGAATTGAACGTTGGCCGATTGCGGATGGGTTCTAAGTTCATCCTGAAGGACGGCGAGGGCCTCCGGATGGCGTCCCAGGCCCATCAAGGCACGTGCGCGGAGCGAATTAAGTTCAGGCAGATCGGGATTTATTGCTCTCGCCTGATTCCATTGGCTAAGGGCCTGCGAGTACGCTCCCTTGCGAAGAAAGGCGCGACCGATCTCCACGTAAACACCGGCCCTACTGGGATCAATGCTTAGGCCCTTCTGCCAGGTGACGACGGCCTGCTGTTTTTTGCCGTGATGGTCGTAGACGTTGCCCAAGAGAAATAGAACATCGGCACTTTCAGGAAACGCGCCAGCCAATTCCTGCGCCACCGCCAGTTCTTCCGCCAAGAGGGTCTGAGGCGTCGTTGGGGTTGATTCGCTGGAGGAGTCCGCCTGACCATAGCAAGACTGAGAAAGGAGTGTAAAGACAAGAAGGCAATAGAGAACGCTTCTCCCGCCGAGAAAGCACGCCGGCGAGATCTGGCGAATCGATGTGTTGGCAGTGTGGATGCTCATGGCGTGGGACGACTGCGCCCTTGCCTTTCAAATCGGTTCCCTATTCATGTCTACAGCCAATCAAATCCGTCTGCCTCGGCCTGTGCATCATACAGGGCCCGGGGATCAGGCTTTTGATTTAGCGGTCCACAACTAAATCAAAAACCTGACCCCTGAAGCCACCGTGGTAGAAGGCTCCCGGACTCTCAGTTTTCAGTTGTCTCACCATACCGGGATAGTACCGTGGACGACCGACCTATAGAAACTTAATAATTTAGACGTGACACCCAATCTCCCTGACCCCCTATCTCCCGAAGTTGCCGACACCTCCTCCCGGAAGTTCATCGTGCCGACCCACCACTGACGCTCCCAGCTAGGCCCTCGCTCCGGATCGTCGA
>JADFHU010000484.1 GCA_022567055.1 Planctomycetota bacterium | reverse complement strand
CGAGGAAAGTCCGTCACTAAACGACGGGCCAGTTGAGCGGCCGTTTCGCGGAGCAGACCCGTTTGTGCCTCCGCCGACAAGCCATCCAGTTCCAGGGATAGGAGGGGTGGTTCGATCCGAGGGGCGAGGGGCTTGGGGGCTGTTTCGGGCTCCGCTTCACCCCGTGTCCAAAGCAGAAGGACCGCGGTCCCCAGGATGAGCAGTGCCAGCGTGATGCCGACTGATTGAATGAGACTTACCTTCGGGCGGTCTGTCCGGGAGGGCATTATAGACTGCTTTCTGCGTCTCTTATGAGTCTCTTTTCGCGTCACACGCAGTGCCTCGTTCACGAAATCAAGGGCTTCAGGCGGTGGCCTGAACCACAGCCAACGGCAACCCTAGCAGACCGACATGGGCCTGGCAAGGTGCCATGGGCACCTGTTGGAGGCCGGTCGCTGCCGCGATTGGCAATATATTCTTCTTTGAACGCTCACCCTAAAGCATTATAGTAGGTGCTCTAAGTCTGAAGTGATGAAAAAAGGAAGTTGGGTGCCATGCGCGATGCAATCAGTGTTCATGTTCTTTTTAGAAGGAGGTATGAAGATGTTACGAAAACTGAGATTGTTAAGTGTTCTGCTGGTTATTGGCATGTGTGCGGGCGCTTCCGCGGAATTGATATCCTATCACCCCTTTGACGAGGGATCGGGTACCACGGCCGCCGATGCCTCCGGCCACGGCAATGAAGGCACGTTGAGTGCTGGCGTTCAGTGGGTCGAAGGCTACCAGGGCGGTGCCGTGCATCTCGACACGGCGGGTGAAAGAATTGTGCTCAACGGATTCGATCCCTCGGCAGCAAACAATGCCATGACACTGGCTGCATGGATTAACTGGGAGGGTAATGGCAATAGCATCACCCACCAGGGTATCATCGGCAAACGCCAGGGCTGGGATCCCAGAACGAATGTCAAGTGGTTCTGGGAGGCGCAGCCGGACGGCGATATTACGATGCGAAACGGCGATGCCTCCGTGACTGCTTCCAGAGCCTTACTTCCCCATGAGAATGAATGGATCCACGTGGCAATGACCTGGGACGACGGCGCCGTGGTGCAGTACATCAATGGCGAGGAGATAAATTCTGGGACACAAACATTTAGAACTACGGCCGATGCCACCGTCGTGTCGATTGGCAGCGTTTCTGCCACCAACAGTGAAACCTTTGTCGGCAGCATCGACGAGGCAAGGATTTACGATACGGCTCTGACGCCCGTTGAACTCCTTCAGGCCATGACGGGTGACACGACTTCCGCCAGCGCGCCTCAGCCGGCGGGCAGTGAGACCGATGTGGTCCGCGATGTGATGCTCTCGTGGGCGGCCGGAGAGTTGGCCGATACACACAGCGTGTACTTCAGCGCAAGCCTCGCCGATGTCGATGCGGGGGCAGCCGGCGCGCTGATTTCGGAGGGTCTGGCGGTGACAGCCGCCGATCCCGGACGTCTGGCGTTTGGTGAAACCTATTACTGGCGCGTGGACGAGGTCAACGGCGCACCCGATTTTACCGTGTACAACGGTGAGATCTGGAGCTTTACGGTCGAACCGGAATTCATCCCCATCGACAACGTGACGGCCACGGCCTCCAGCAGCTTCGGGATCTCCGATGCAGAAAAGACCGTCGACGGCTCTGGTCTGGTGGATGATCTCCATGGCAGTGACGCAGCCGACATGTGGATCAGCGGCGGCATCCCGGCCACGATCGAGTATGCGTTCGACCGGCCCTACAAACTGCAAGAGGTCTGGATCTGGAACTCAAACCAGCTCATCGAGTCCTTCGTGGGATTCGGCGCCAAGGACGTTGTCATCGAATACTCGGCGGACGGCGAGAACTGGACCATTTTGGAGGGTGTCGGGCCACTGGCTCAGGGCCCGGGTCTCCCAGGCTATGCGACCAACAACATAGTCAATTTTGGCGGCGTGATGGCCCAGCATGTCCGCGTGACCGTCAACAGCGTACAAGGAATCGCACCTCAGGCCAGCCTGAGTGAAGTACGGTTCTACCATATTCCAGTCAATGCGCGGGAGCCGCAGCCAGCCAACGGCGTCGCTCTTGACGGTGTGGATGCCGCGCTCAGTTGGCGGTCGGGACGCGAAGCCGGTCGTCACGAGGTGTATCTGGATATGGACACGGCTTCCACCTTGGTGGCAACGGTCGAAGAGAATAGCTATCTGGCAGCGGCACTCGAACTGGATAGCACCTACCATTGGAAGATCCGTGAGGTGAACGACGTCGAAATGCCGACTGCTCATGCAAGCGATACCTGGAGCTTCTCAACGCCCGTGTCCCTTTCGGTTGACGACATGGAGAGTTACAAAGACGAGGAATTCTTCGAGATCTGGGCCACCTGGGTCGATGGTTTTGAGGATCCAACCAATGGCTCCCTGGTCGGCGCGGATCCGGCGATCGGTGACTTTGCCCCTGAGACGGGTATCGTCCATGCCGGCAGTCAATCCCTGCCGATTTGGTTTGACAACAGCAGCGCCCCAGTTTCAGAGGCGACGCGTACCTTCGACCAGACGCAGGACTGGACCCGGTCGGGTATTCAAACCCTGGTGCTCTATTTCAGGCGCGGCGCGGACAATACTGGTGGTGGCGTGTATCTGAAGATCAACGACACCAAGATGGTGTATGAGGCCGCCGCAGGCCTGCCCCCGGGATGGTGGACCCAATGGACCATAGACCTGTCCGCCGTAGCGGGTGCCGCGAGCGTCAGAAGCCTGACCATTGGCGTCGAAGGTGCGGGTGCAATGGGTGTGATCTACGTGGATAGTATCCAACTCTTTAAGAACGCAGCGCCAGTGTTCCAGCCGCTGAGCTGGTTTGAGGCGGAGTCCGGTGCGATCACCGCCCCCTTACAGGTATTCACGGATGATCCCACCGCCTCGGCAGGCGAGCATATCGGCACAGAGAACGGCATTGGCAACCAGAACGGCAATCCTCCCGCCGACGGCGTTGCGACGTATAGCTTCGACGTACCCGAGGACGGCGTGTATAGACTGGCATTCCGGGTCATCATCACGGGTGGAAGCGATTCCTTCTGGGTGCGGATCCCGGGCATGGTGACCAATACCCTGAACCATGCCAGTGGTTGGGTACGGTTTAACGGTATTCAACCCGGCGACACCTGGCACTGGGACGAGGTGCATAGCTGGGAGCCTGACGAATCCTTCCAGGTGGTCGATTTCACCCTGTCTGCGGGCACCCACACCCTCGAGGTCGCGCAGCGTGAAGACGGCGCATTACTCGATGTCATTGCGTTGATGAAGTGATGTTGTCTTAGAACGATTAACACCAGGGGTCTGTGACATGCATCACAAACCCCTTTTTTCGTGGCTGGTTCAATTCCGGGTAACACGACTCAACGTAGGGAATCGTGCTCGTAATCGGCTTCTCGGCTTTCTCGATTACGCGTACCGCTTCGCTGAGCACGACCACGAAAACAGACCAGACAGACTGCGACCCCTAGGGACATTTTGTGAGGCAACCTTCGTCGTGATAGCCGGCTCCTCAGCGGCGTCGGCTCGACGATTCCGGCGGGTTTCGTTCGACCCCGAAATTCATGTACCCGATGAACATCTCCTCTTCGGTCTGGTCGCCGAAGAATACCCATTCGTTGGGATTGGGATTGTCGCGGTTGGCGGCCGAGTTGTCGAAGGCGCCGATGCACTCGATACGGGTGCCGCGGGGCAGGAAGACCGGTTCGGTCAATCTCAACGGTATCTGCCAATCGAACCAGTATTTTGGTACCGAGGCCAGGATCTCCCAGGTGCCGTCCGGGTAGTGGGCTTCATAGCGAAAACGGGATCCGCGGTAGTGCATGTGCGGACTCAACTCGTAGAGCCAGGCATCCTGATCGAAGGATTTCGAGGCCATGAGTTCGACGTCGGGGTCGTGCGGTGGAATGGCGAATAGGAAATTGAATGCGGCGCCCGTTGTCAGTTCTACCTCCGGGGGAGTCTCCATGAAGTAGAGCCCCAGTTGGGTCTCATCCTCCTCCGGCTGGCCGGTGGTGATGTAGTGAATTTGAAAGGTGATGATCGAACCTCGGGGCAGGAATTTTCCCGTGCCGTTGGGATAGGCCAAGGCCTGCGTTCCCGGCACGTATCCGGCGAAGTTGCCACTGAGACCGAAGGCGTCTCCCAGAGGCGATCCCACGAAGTTGAGGCAGTGATGAACCACGCTGGGATTGCCCGGCAACACCACAACGGCCTTGAGCCATTGGTCTGCTTTAAGACCGGAACTGACTGGCAGATAACGGTAGTCAACCAATCCGGAAGGTGGAATTGTCTGGCGAGGAATGGTTAGAACGATATCCGGTTCCCCCAATGCCTGCGGCCAGGCGAAGGGGTAGCTCACCGCCGGTGGCTGGTCCGCCAAAAGGGTGACAATCGGATCGTCCTCGTCCTCCTGCCTGGAGGCGCCGTCATTGATCCAATGGAGGAGCGTGGCGGTTTCCTGGGCAGTGAGTCCCCTGGCATTGGAGAAGTCACCGTATTCTCGATCTGCATACCAGGGTGGCATGCGTTGAGCCATCACTTCCTCTTTAATGAAGGGCGCCCAGTCTCGGACAACTTGATAGTCCGTCATCGCAAACGGGGCTATGTTGCCTTGGCTGTGACAGACAATGCATCTGTCGATCAAGAGGGGCGCTATGTCTTTCGCGTAGGAGATAGGCTCATCAGTGGGGGCGTTGGGATCGATGGTCCCCGTGGACTCAATAAGAGGTCCGTCCGCTGCGACGACGGCGTTGGTGATCGGGTCACCGCGGAGAAGTTCAGTGAGGGCTGCGGCGAGAGGACGCTCTAGATTCCGCCTTGCGCCCTTGGCCACAAGGCCCTGATAGACCACTGTCCAATGCTCCGCACTGATAATGACCGCCTCCGAGATCCGCTTCGCTCCGAGCTCGTCTACCACGTAACCGGCCCAGTCGTGGAGCATGGGCAGTGACAGGCCCAATGATTCGGCTTTGCTCACCAGTGCGGGACGGTCGACCGTA
>JADFHU010000483.1 GCA_022567055.1 Planctomycetota bacterium | reverse complement strand
GAGGACAACGACACCTCGGCCAACGACGAATTGAACATTGTTGCGGTCTTCACGGCTGTCAGCGTTGCCGGCGGCACCGGCTTTTCGCTGGCCTCCGTGGTCAGTACGATCAATGCGGCGTCCAATGCGCTGGGCTTCGATGCCTCGGGTAACGACCTGCGTTACAGCGCGGCCGAGGCCTACTATGACTCCTCCTCTTCCAAGTACGTACTCCGTATCAGCTCGCGGGCGTCCACGTCTGACCAATACTCGATCTGGATCACCGGCAACGAGGCAACGAGCGGTTCCAAGGGCTGCGTCGCCGGTTTCTACACCCTGACCACGGCAAGTGCGGTGGCGACGAGTGCCTATGCGAACTCGGGCGTGACCACGGCCGGTTTGAACATCTTGACGGTGGACGCGGCCACCAGCGCCCTGGCTCGGCTGGATACGGCCATCGACACCAAGGACACGGCCCGTGCCGCCTTCGGATACAAGATGAACCGTCTGGAGAGTACGGTGGCTATTCTCGATATTCAATCTGAGAACCTGATGGTAGCAGAATCTCGGATCTCCGATGTGGATGTGGCAACGGAGATGGCCATTATGACCAGTACTCAGGTCCTCGCCCAAGCGGGTGTCGCCATGTTGGCTCAGGCAAACTCGATGCCCCAGATGGCATTGACACTGTTGCGGTAATAGGCCGGCCGACGCTGGGATGGATCCTCGGCGAGGATCATCAACGATCGCATTGGGGAGGTGACGCCGAGATGACTTTATTTTGGACCCGCTGGACGATGGGCGGTTCGGACTCAACGGAGTATCACTATGCATGGACTTGACGTATACCAGAACACGGCAGTGACCACCCAGAGCAAGGGACGCCTGGTGGTCATGCTCTACGAGGGGGCCATCAAATTCCTGAAACTTGGGCTCAGGGAGATGGAGGCCAAGAATTTTGAGGCCAAGGGCAACTATCTCTCCAAAGCGCAGGACATCATATTCGAACTCAATGCGGTACTGGACATGGAAGCGGGGGGTGAGATTGCCAGCAAACTGCGCAAGCTCTACGTGTACATGAATCGTCGCTTGAACGAGGCGAATACGCAGCTTGATGGAGATACCGTCCTCGAGGTCATCTCTCTATTGGAAGAGTTGAATTCGAGTTGGAAGGCGATCGCCGAATAGGCGCCTCCGGCATGTCGCTGCCCCCGAGATCTCCCGCCTCAGGTGCCGGTAAGTGTCGATCTTCGGACTGCTCGTTATTAAAGTGTCCCGGGGACGACAGCCGATAATCGCTTAGAGTGCCTTTCAAAATCAACCCAGTCCCATTGCGTCAGGGAGGAACACAGATGGAGTCGGATCAGCGCGCCAATCTGGTCTGGTGTCCTGGTACCCACACTGCCTCAGAATCCGGATATTTGACCGGCCTGCGCATCGTGCAGGGGCGTGTGGACTTGGACCTGGCGGGGCGTGAGATCCCGACAGATTTCTTGGAAGCGAATCACGCCATCAGTACGGGCTGCCGGGAAAAAGCGGGGGACATCCTCGTTCGGCTTGCCGACGAGGATCTGGAACTGCTGGAAACGGCGCCGGTCCGCACGGACCTGTTGTTCTACCTGGGAAAACTCTGGTTTGAGACCGGCCAGTGGGAACAGGCCCGTGAGTGCCTGTCAAAGGTCCTCTCCATTGAACCCCATCCGATCGTGCACTATCAGTTGGCCGAGACCTACCTGCCCGACCTGCGCTACCTCAGCAAGGCCCTGGAGCACATGCAACAGGCCGTGGCTCTCTGTCCCCACAATGCGTTTCTGCTCGATCAGTTGGGGCACTGTCTCTTTCAGGGGGGACGGGCCCATGAGGCCGTGCTGGCCAGCGAGCAGGCGGTGGCGCTGCAACCGGACAATCCGCAGTTGTTGGAGCGTCTCCTGTGGCGCCTGAACTATGTGCCCCAGACGACCCGCCAGACCCTGCTGGGCGGCTATCAACGCTGGGGTCGCCTCGTTCAGGTCCCACCCGGCGCCAGGACCCTGCCCCTCGTAAGGCAAGCGGAGGGACCATTGCGTGTCGGCCTGCTCTCTCCGGACTTCTGTCGGGGCTCTGCCGTTCTGCTGATGGAACCCTTCATTTCGGCCTATGACCGGCAGGCCTTTGCCGTGTTTGGATATGGTCATGTGGGCTGCCCCGACGCCACGACCGAAAGATTGAAAACGCTCCTGGACGGCTATCACTCGGTTTATGGTCTGGGCGCCGAGGCTATTGCAGAGTTGATTCGGGCCGACGGGATTGACATCCTGATCCATGTCGGTGGGCATTGCCGGGACAACCGTCTGGATGTGGTGGCCCTGCAGCCTGCACCGATACAGGTGGAATATGGCGGCATTGGCACGGCCGGATTGGCAGGACAGACCTTTCGTCTCGGTGACGAATGGATCGACCCCCCGGACAGTCTTGCCGGCTACGTGGAAAAGACGATCTACTTGGCCGGGGGTCAGCCCATGTTTGCGCCGCCGGAGCAGAGCCCCTTGGTCACACCTCTGCCCGCCCGGTCACGGGGCCACCTGACCTTCGGATCGTTTAACAACCAGAGCAAGATCAATGACCAATGCTTGGATCTCTGGGCCCGCGTCTTGCGAACCTTACCGGATGCCCGCTTGGTGCTGAAGTTTCCGGCGGCCCACGATTTGGGCGTGCAGCGCTATTTTCGCGAACGCCTGGAGACGCTGGGCGTTCAGCCGGAACGGATTCAATTCGTGGGCCAGCTCTCTCACTATGCCTATCTGTCACAGATAGGCGAGGTGGATCTTATCCTGGACACCTATCCCTTTAATGGCTGTGTCACCACCATGGAGGCCCTGTGGATGGGCGTCCCGGTCGTGACGCTCAAGGGGGACACCTTTGTCTCCCGGATGGGATATGCCATCATGAGACGACTGGGCCTGGACAGGTTTGTGGCGGACGATGAGCAGGCATTTGTTGCCAAGGCCTGCCACTTCGCGAGTCGACTGGGGGAGTTGGAGCAGATTCGCGCCGGCCTTCGTGAGCGATTCCTGGCCAGCCCGGTATTGGATCCCAAACGCTATACCCAGGACCTTTCCGACGCCTTGAACACGATTCATCGGCTCTGGAGGGGGCAGAGTGACTCCGGACCGATCGACGTGAACTCGACGGCCTGTGAGCCCAACGCGCAAGAGATCACTGCGTACTGATCGCAATAGAGAGACCCACCATGACCCTTTTGTCTCCGGATTCACCACCTCCCGCGAGCCGGCAACCCGGCCGACTGCAGACCTTACTCAGCGATGGTGAGGAGGGACTGGGAATCTGCGTCGAGCCCGGAAGGATTCCTGCTTTTCTGCTTGAAGCGAATCAACGGCTTCAGGAAGGGCGCATCGGAGAGGTAGGTAAGCTCTTGGACCGGCCTCGCCTGGACTCCGTAGAGACACTCTGTCGCCAGGACCCGACCCGCACCGATGCCATGTACATCCTGGCCCACCTCTTGATGGAGATCGGCAGGACGGAGGAGGCCCAAACGTGGTATCTACAGATCCTGGAGCACGACGTCCATGCCTTCGTCTACCGTGATTTGGCTCACATCTGTTCCTTGGATTCCCGCCGAACCGGCGAAATGACTCGCTACTATGAAAAGTCCCTCGAGGCGGACCCGACCGATGCGACTGCGATGGCATCCCTGGGCCGGGGGCTCATGCTCTGCGGCCGACCGGAGGAAGGGCTGGCGTGGTTCGAACAGGCCCACCGGGCGGCCCCGGAGATACCGGGGATCCATGACATGTACCTCTGGAACATGCACTACAAGCCGGGTGTCGAGCGTTCCTTTTTCTTTCGTGAGTATGCCGAGTGGGGCCGGCGTCATGCACCGGTGGCGCCGCGACGCACGCCCCATCGGAACAGGCCCGACCCGGATCGCTGTCTGCGGGTCGGATTCATTTCTCCCGACTTTTGCGGGGGCCCTGTGGCTCGCTCTTTTGAGCCGCTCTTGGATGGCGTGGATCGGACGACCATGCGACTGCACGGTTATGCGAACGTGAGGAAACCCGACGAGGTGACCACCCGGTTCGCCGGAAAGTTTGACCTGTTTCGCAACATCCACGCCCAGCATCACGCAGAGGTGGCGGATCAGATAGAGGACGATGGCATCGACATTCTGCTCGAAGTGGCCGGTCACTGCATGGGTAACTGCCTAGGCGTATTGGCTTACAGGCCCGCGCCCGTGCAGGTGGACTACGGCGGCATCAGCACCTCGGGAATGGCCCAGATCGATTATCGATTGACCGATGAGACCATCGATCCGCCGGAGACACTGCAGTACTACACGGAGACCTCCCTCTACCTGCCCGGGGGACTGTTGTCCTTCGCCCCTCCGCAGGACAGTCCCCCTGTCGCCGAGCAACCCGCCGCACGGAACGGCTACGTGACCTTTGGGTCTTTCAACAACAACCTGAAGATCAGCCCAGAGGTCCTGGCCCTGTGGGCCCGGATTCTGCGTGCCACGCCCGACGCCCGCATGGTGCTGAAGTTCAGCGCCGGTGACGATGCCGGCGTGCGAGCGCACTACTATCGACTGTTCGAGGCCATGGGGGTGTCGAGAGACCGTCTGCTCATTCGTGGCCTGATGCCCTTCGGGGACTATCTGCGTTTTTTGAGTGAGGTCGACATCGCCCTCGACACCTATCCCTACAACGGCTGCATTACCACCTTGGACGCGCTCTGGATGGGTGTCCCCGTCGTGACGCTGACGGGCGATACCTTTGTGTCACGCTGGGGATTGAGCATCCTGAGCCGCCTGGGCCTGGAGGTCTTCGCCGCTCCGGACGAACAGGCCTATGTGGAGAAGGCCTGTGGTTTCGCGGGCCAGATTCCTGAGTTACAGCAGATCCGCAGCGCCCTACGGGGGATGATGCTCCACAGTCCTCTCTGCGACCCCGTTCGTCTGGCCCGAGAAGTCCAAGGCGCGCTACGAACGATGTGGCACCATTGGTGTGATGAGCCACGGGTCAGCGCGGCGACCCCAATCAACAGTCGCGTCACTGTGGGGAG
>JADFHU010000482.1 GCA_022567055.1 Planctomycetota bacterium | reverse complement strand
CCGTGTCTTTCGCATGGATGTACTAGAGGCGGCATGGAAGCAGGTGTTGGCCACTACCAACACCTGCAGCAATTAGGCTTATATCGTCTCTGACGAAACTTGCAGGAAAGCCGGATGCGGGAAAACCACAAGTCCGGTTTGATGAGGGGGAGTAACGGGATTGGCAATAGCCGCCCGTTACTCTCTACTCTACTGGTAAAAACACCTGTCGTATGCCGAAGGCATACCCTGGCAGTTATGCAGCACTAGGGTAAACTAACACCATGATATTCAATGTTGATTGGCCTGAAGAATTACGATAGAGGGCATGCTGGGCCGGGGTCGTATTCGTCATATGGCGCTGTCGACAGAAGGATGATTTGTGATCGTGACAAACCCCGATAATTCACTCCGACAGTCCAATGCCCGCTTGCGACAGGCGCGTATTGCATCGGCACTGCTTGCCCTACTCGCCCTACTTCTATTCTCGCGCGGTCTCCGGGACCGAGGCCGTCCCTCGATAGATGTCCCACTCTGGGATCTCCAGCAGTCCAGCCACCTTAAAGCGCTGATCCTGACGCTGAGTCTAGAGGGCATGGCCGTGTTTCTTGCCTACAGTGTGGTGGGAGTTCTTACCATCCTGGTCTTCGTCCGCCGCAAAAACATGCGGGTGCCCATGGCCCTGGCTCTGGGGATCGGCTTGTCGGCGGCCGTCTCAAGCGCCGGAACCGGCCCCGGCCTGCACGGGCCCAACCCGCTGGACATGATCCTGCCCATCCTGGGATGCCTCCTGGGCAGCTGGATCGGCGTCAACTGGGCCGCGGGCGGGCGGGCGCGCAGGTGGCTCCCGGCGAAACTCGTGCTGTTGGGCCTCGCCGGCCTCTTCGCAATAACGGCGCTCGGCCTGGCCATGATTGAGGCCAAGCCGCTCGGCTTCGAGCCGGCAACGCCGGTCTCCGACGACCGTGTGCGTCTCACCAAGCTGATCCGCAGCAAGAGCCCGCGCGGCATTCCCGAGGGCCAGACCGTCACTCTGTCCCTGGCCGAACGAGACATCAATATCCTGCTGGCCTGGGGTCTGTCGCTCGCCACTTCCGACGGCAAGGCAAGAGTCGATCTGGCAGATGACCGCGTGACACTGCAAGCTTCCATCCGGCTCCCCACCGGCGGCGACACCCTGAAATATCTAAACCTGGTCATCACGGGTGTGGCGGCCGTCGAGGAGGGTATTGTGCGCGTGCACATCGCCGGACTGCGCGTGGGGCGCCTTGGTCTACCGGGCCCCTTGCTGAGGCTGCTGTCACCGGCACTCGCGGCCAAGATTCAACGGGAGCCGCTGGCCGTTCCCATGCTGGCCCAGATTCACCGGACAGAGATCACACGAGATCGGGTATCGGCCACCTACGGGCGAATCGACATGCCGGAGGGATTCCGCCAGGACATTTTCGGATCGATCGGCCCCAGCGAGCAGGTTTACGAAGCACTGTCCGAACAGTTTGAGCAGATTGCCGCCATGAGCCAGGCGCTGCCACCGCCTCAAGAACGTTTCGGCGCCTTCCTTCAGGGGGCATTCCGTATCGCAGAGCAGAGATCCAGGGCGAATGATCCCGTCGTGGAAAACCGCGCGGCGATCATCGCCCTGGGCATCTCACTTGGGCACGACATTATCAGTGAATTCGTAGGAACGATGCCCGACAAGAAAATCCCCGGGGGTTCGCGTCGACTCATGCGGCAGGTAAGGTTAAGGGGACGAAGGGATTGGAGCCGCCATTTCTTCGTCAGCGCGGCACTGGAGGTCCTCTCCTCGGAAGCACTGAGTCTCGATGTGGGTGTGCTAAAGGAGGAGTTGGACGCCGGGACACCGCAAGGCAGCGGGTTTTCCTTCGCCGACCTCGCCGCCGACCGGTCGGGCACCCTGTTCGGCAAGACAGCCACCCATGACGCCGAATCGGCGCGGAGACTCCAGCAACGTCTGCGCATGGCCTTCAATGTGGATGATTACTTTCCCCCATCGAGTGACTTTCCCGAGAACATTCCCCAGCAACGCCTAGAAGCCGAGTACGGTGGCGTGAACGGCAAGGCGTACCTGCGACTCCTGAGAGAGATCGATCGACAGATCCTTGCGTGTCCAGGCTATGACGCGTCCCTACCCTGATAGGGGATCGGGGGACAGTCTTTTAGAAGTTACCGCTATTGCGCCTTCCTGTTATACTTAGACCATGTTGCCTGAACAGCCTGCTTTATTTCGAAAGCCGCTCAGTGGTGGGAGATGCCGGATTCGTGAAAGTGACACGGTCGCCGAAAAGTCATGGGAGGTAGGACCATGAAGCCACATAGTGCCAAACCAAAGGCATTCACGTTAATAGAATTGCTCGTGGTGATTTCGATTATTGCGGTATTGATGGCGATTCTCATGCCTGCCCTGCGCAGAGTACGCGCCCAGGCCCGCGCAGTCATCTGTCAATCGCACCTCAAGCAGTGGGGGTCCATCTGGTCCATGTACCAGAATGATTTCGCCAATGTTCTGCCTCCCGGACTCCCCGGCGTATGGGTGGAGCCTCTACGCCTCTATTACGGTGTTGCTGGAGAGGAAATCCGTACCTGCCCGACCGCCACCAAGTCTTGGGAAGAGGGAGGGCTTTCCTGGTTCACGGCTTGGGATATTGTACATCGAGATGCTCCGGAAGAGAGTTTTCGTGGCAGCTATGGAATCAACAACTGGTGTTACAATCCAACCGGCGCGACGCTCTGGGGACACGACACAACGCTTCACTGGCGTCGCTCCGACGTGAAGGGCAATAGCCGGATCCCGCTCTTTCTGGATGCTTACCGTTGGGGAGGTCATCCCGACGATAGCGACCGGGCCGCCCCCTCCATCCCGATACTCGAGTCGGATTATCAGGGACGAAACGGCATGAATCGTTTCTTGTTGAATCGTCACCATGGATTTTCGAATATCTTGTTCTTGGACTTTTCGGTTCGCAAGACCAGCCTTAAGTCATTCTGGACGCTGAAGTGGCACAGAGAGTTTGACATCTCCGGTTATGGAGACCCCTGGCCCGACTGGATGACCTCCCTGCCGCAGTAATAAGGGATTTCTTGCCGGTCCCTAATACGACAGCGCGACATATCCGCAAGAAGAGAACACCTTCTTGCCGATAACTCCTTATAAACATGATGTTTATAAGGAGAATTGGCATGGACGTCAAAACCATTAAATCCATTGGGCGCAAATTGAAGAAGTTCTTGAAGCAATTTGAAGACTGCTTTAACCGCAGCGAGCCTCGTGAGAATCTTGAAACAATCGTTCGAGGCCAGCTATCGGATCTCGAGCGCAAAAGCCTGGAGCCGATCGCGCTTGCCGCGGGCGTCCCCCCTCGCACGCTACAAGACTTTGTCTCCTCTGGGCATTGGGATCACCAACGCATGCGCGATCAAACGCAAGAAATTATCGCAAATCGACACGCTCACCCTCAAGCCATTGGGGTCATCGACGAATCAGGGAACCCCAAGAAGGGGGATTGTACATGTGGTGTTCATCGCCAGTACTGTGGCAATACCGGCAAAGTGGACAACTGTGTCGTAGGCGTTCATCTGGGCTATGTTCAGGGTGATTTCCAATGTATTCTGGACAGCGATCTTTTCCTGCCTAAAGAATGGGCTGACGACCAAGAGCGTCGTGAGAAGGCTAAAGTTCCTAGTGAGGTGACCTTCCGAACCAAACCCCAGATCGCCTTAGGGCAGGTCAAACGCGCTCTAAACAACGGCGTCCGTTTTTCGGCTTTGACCTTTGATGAATTATACGGCCGATCAGGCCCCTTCCTGGATGGCCTCGTGGAATTAGGGCAAGATTACGTTGGCGAAATCCCATGTGACTTTACGGGCTGGCTTGAGAAACCCAAAGTATTACTTGAACCCACACCGGCGGAAAAGCGAAGAAAAGGGCGTAAACGGCAATATCCTCGTCTTTCACGAAGAAGTCGCCCAGCCTGTGAGGTCCGAAATCTAGCGACTTACTCTCCGGCATTTCGTGACCAGGCGTGGCAACGCTATCGCATCAAAGACGGTGAAAGAGGGCCGATTGTATGGGAGGTAAAGTGTGCCGTATTCTACCGCAAACAGGGACAGGACGGTTTACCTAAGCAAGCTCACACGCTCATCGTAGCCCGCAATGTGTTGAAACCTAAGGAGATCAAATACTTTCTTTCCAATCGCTCCCTACGGTCACGTGAAGTTACCTTGGAGGGATTACTATGGATCGCCTTTTCTCGCTGGCCCATCGAGCGTTGCTTCGAAATTGGCAAGCGAGATCTTGGGATGGATCATTTTGAAATACGTCATTGGGAAGGGATTCATC
Organism: Planctomycetota bacterium; assembly: GCA_022567055.1. GTDB lineage: Bacteria > Planctomycetota > Phycisphaerae > Sedimentisphaerales > Anaerobacaceae > JAIPFM01. The sequence goes on along the minus strand of JADFHU010000482.1, from coordinate 701 downwards.
GCCATTTTTACATCAGTCAACTGACTCAACTGTTTTGTGCTGAAGTCCAGCACGACCTCAGAGAAAAAAAAACTCCAGGAACCGTATCTGACGGTCGAGCAGGTTCGGCTAGCCGCAAGCGCCTGGATTACAGCACAACGCTTGGGGCTTTCGGCACAATCGAGCTATTTTCGCAGAATCATCGATGTGATAACGTATTATCAACGGCGTAACCGTGACGCCCGAGTGTCACACTGGAAGAGAAGGATAGCAGACCTAGAAAGGCTGGGCGTAGAGATCGACAAGATAAAGTCGTGCATACCGCCAGAAATGTGACTATGTCGCGCTGTCGTACTAGGCTGTGTCGGAGAACTCGATCTGGCTTCCCTTCGGGTCTGAGCCTCAGGGTCGAAGACGGAGCAGGCAGGCCGACGACGGAGTTTTCAAACAGAGCCTGGGTGAACCGCGAGACAATCTTGAGATTCATGTGCAGGGACAGCTATCAGATATGGCTTTCCTTTCTACCTCCAGTCCTGCTCACGCAAGTCACCTTCCGGGTTTAGGGATCGGCAAGAAATAAATTGGACATTTTGGTGTTCAAGTGTGCCGTAGATTTGGTCGCGCCGATTGAGCCAAACCGGAGGTGTAGTGGGCTACAGTGAGGATTTGGCGATTGAGAAGCGGCCAAAGATGCGGTGCAATTGGGCATCCAAAAGTCCAAG
>JADFHU010000481.1 GCA_022567055.1 Planctomycetota bacterium | reverse complement strand
CGGCCAAGTGTTTGTCCTGGATTTGTCGCATATGACCAAGTGTCTATTTTACCGCGAGACCGGGGAATGGACAGAAAAAAGAGGGGTGGCGGGAGAATCGCGATGGCCGAGGCAGGCGCTTTGAGAGAGATTCTAGCGGGCCACGATGACAATGCCCAGGTCTTGAGCCAATTCGATCGTTTGCGGTTTATCGATGATGATCGTCTTGTCCGCCTCCACGACGATACAGCAGCCTCCGTGCTCGGCGAGACTTCTCACCGTCTCGGGCCCGATACAGGGCACATCGAAGCGCATGTCCTGCTCGGGTTTGGACGTCTTGACCAAGACCCACCCCCCTGCCCTGCAGAGCTGGCCGGCCCGCTTCAACATCTGGGCCGTGCCCTCAATGGCCTCTACGGCAATGACCTCCTTCTCTTTGATCACTACCGCTTGGCCAATATCGAGTTCGCCCAGTCTCTTGGCAATGTCCCACCCGCGCTCGATGTCGGCAAGGGCCTGGGCGCTGGGCCGGCAGCGGGTCAACACCCCGGCGGTGGCAAGATGCTCTTGACAGTACTTCGTCGAGTCGATCACGATGATGCCTCCTGTCGCCAATTCATCCGAGAGGGCGCCCATTACGGTATCCGTGTTCCGGCTTTTACCACGGACGCGCCAGCAGAGGACACGCAGAGCCCGCCAGTCCGGCAGGTATCGCAGGAGTCGCCAGCGCACATGAAGCCGGGCTTTCACAACGCTGCCCACGATGACGGCGTTGGTGACCCCATGTCTACGCAACGTTCGCATCCAGCCGCCCACGCGGGCCGGTCTGACCACGCGAAACACCTCTACCAAGTCCCCGAGTGCGGGATCGGCATAGCCCGCCAATCCGACACAGATGACTCTATGACCGGCCCGTTTCGCCCCTTCCGCGACCAAAAAAGGCAAACGTCCGCCTGCGGCAATCAATCCCAAGGGCTCACGGTTGTCCATGCAAGGTTTTTACCAATGTACCCGGGGAGCTTCAAGGGGAAATGGCCAGGGGGGGCGAGGGATCCCAGTTCTATGGCGCTGATGTGGACAGCCCTTTCTCTTGTTTTTCCAGGGATCTTGCGGGGGAGTAGTCGGTAATCGGTAATCGGTAATCGGTAGAAGTAGTCGGCATATGGCCCCCGCCGATCACTGATCACCGCATTTACTGACCCACTGACCCATCGACCCACTGACCACTGTCTTCCAGGTGCCCTCATAAGCAGAGCGCAGCCAAGACATCGGCCTGTAGTTTCGGCGAAGCCTGGCGGGTGAAGCCCTGGGGCTCCCCGCATAATGCCCGGACGTCCGGCCCGATCGGGCAGTAGACCTCAGGATTCGTCCCGCCGAACATAACCACCGTCCGTAATCCCATGGCCCCGGCCATATGACTGATCCCGCTGTCGTTGCCCAGAAAGGCCTGGGCGCACGCGAGGACACACATCACTTCGGTGAGGGCGTGTTCCTGTAGGATCGGAGCCGTCGCCTGAATACGCTGAAGCGCACTTGGATCAAGCCGTTCCAACTCGGCGGGCCCCAGCAGAAACAGCACCGACCCACCCCGGCGAGCGGCTTGCTCCGCGATGGCCAAATAATTCTCAACGCACCAGCATTTCGACGCCCCACCACTTCCGGGATGCATGACCAAGAGGGGCTCGGACAGGGAGACCCCCAATTGACTCAGTAGCTGCTTCCCATTGTCCCTATCCGCGGCGCTCGGCCGGATCAACACTGCGGACCGATCGACTGGCGCCCCGCGGCCCTCGGCACGCTCATACTTGGCCAGGAACGTCTCTATGTAGAAGTCCGCCACATGCAATTGACACCCGGCCGGCGGCGCCAGGGGCAGCGTTAAGACGTCCGCGCTGTGACTGGAGTAGACCGTAAAAGTCAGATTGGCTTCGAAATCGCGATTGGATGCCCCCAGGAAGGAAACGATCCATTCATAGTCCACAAAGGCCCGCGACAGGGGATCCTTGTCCTTCAACTGAAAGTCATCCGAGGCCACAAAGAGCTTGTGAAGCGGCACCGTCTCCAAGGAACGAACACAGTCCACCGCGGTGCGATTGGGATAGAAGTCCACATAGCTGACGTGCGCCAACAGGTCGATACTTCCGATCCCCAAAGATTCCTTTAGATAGTGGGCCAAGGGCAAAGTCAGGATGCAGTCCCCTATGGCCCCTGGCTGGATGATGAGTGCTCTCATGGCCCGATGCGCCGCTAACGACGTTTGCTCCTGCCACAAATCCAAGATATTCTCTGAACTCATTCTCCGGATCAAACAGACTCTCCAGCCTCTCTCCCCTCAAAGACCAGGTGGCTACCTTGCCGATCCCTAAGCCGGTTGAGCGCCCGTGGCTTTCTTTTCTTGTCCCGTGTTGTCCGTCAAAGCGAATCTGACTTGACGCGTATCCCTTTCTCGACCGGTGAATTCAGTCAGTGATCCGTACAGGTCGGGTCGGCGACTGTTCATCCAGCGTTGCCCGGTACACATACCGAGTAGGCTTGGGTCAAGGTCTGCAACCACCATCTCATCTCGAGCCTTCCATGTTTCGTCGAGTACGGCCCCATAAGGATCGAGGATCATGGCGTTGCCGGTACGCACTTCGTCATCATCGATCCCCACGCCGTTGCTGAAGATCAGGAACATGCCATTGTCGTGCGCCCGCGAGGGAAGCCAACGCATCAACCACTCCCTTCCCTTCGGTCCGCGGAATTCCGCCTCGATGGCCGCGGGATTCTCGTCTCGCCTTTCCCAGAGGCCCGGATCGATCGTGCCCATGCATCGGGGACTCGGCGAATCGCAACCGCCCGTCTGATGCGGGGCAAGAAGTATCTCAGCGCCCTTCAATGCCGTAATTCGTGCGTTCTCTATGATGTTGACGTCGTAACAGATCAGTATGCCTACTTTGGCCCCTTGGGGCATATCGAACACCGTGAACTCGTCGCCACTTGCCATATGTTCGCTAATGAAACAGTGGAGCTTGCGGTGATGAACTACCCGCCCGTCGGGCATGGCAACCACATAGGTATTGTACAGCGTCCCTCCCCTCGTGCTCTCTATCAGGCCTGCACCAACGGTCATGTTGTGTTTCGAAGCAAGGGAAAGCAAGGCCTGAGAGGATGGACCCGAAGGCACCGGTTCTGCCAATGCTGCAATTTCCGGCTTTGAGAGCTTCCTGACGTGCCAGTAGCCGGTAATGCACATCTCGGGAAAAACGAGCAGATCGACCTTTTCCCGTGCCGCCGAATCAACAAAAGCCTGAATCTTCTCCATGTTGCGTTTCTTGTCACCCGGTGTGTGATTGAACTGAACCGAGGCGGCTTTGATATCGTTCATTGATAAATCTCCTAGCTTAGCCCGCCTTCTCCCGCAGAATCAGACAAGGCCCCGGCAGACAAACCTCAATCCCGTGATGATCCGTGTCGGAAATCAGGCTGATTTTGTTCTTGCCCGGCTTGAGATGGGCAGGATCGATGGGCTGACGCGTGAAGACCAGATCATGATTGGACCGGCCCGAGGTGATTTTATACGGATGCCCGTTGATCTGGAAATGATCTGCAAGCCGGGTCCCTTCGCCTCCATCCCATATCCGTACCCACAACTGCACGGTGTCGAGGCGAGAAAGATCCGCAGGCAACGTGATCGTGGTCTGCTTGAGTCGTTCGGCCCGGCTCCAGAAAGGGATGGGCAAGGCGTCACAGCCGTGGAGCGCGACGCGCGGTCTGTCTGACGGGAATGTCAAACCAGTGAGTGGTGGGGTCCAATAGTGGAAGCCCTCCTTGAAATGCACCAACGCCTTCACACGCATGGGCCGAATCTGACTGGGCATCATACGCGTGTTCCAGTCCACGGAGAAGGGTGCCGTCACCGCTTTGCCGATATGTCCCTGATACACGCGATCATGGGTATACCCGTGCCAATCGGTCTGGAGCCCATCACCATTGTCGTCGTAACCGAGGTAATGCCCGAAGTACTCCACCGATTGAATGGCGGCAAGGAAACGTTGGGGACAAGCCAAGGACAAGCCGGTACGGTCCGCGAGCACAGGTGAAGGCCCGGAAACCTTTACCTGGGCCGTAAACTCGTGCAGACCGCTTGCCAACAGATCCGGGTGGTTCGGCTCGAGGACACATCTCACGGCCAATTCATCAACAATATAGTGACCCCAAAAAGTCTCCCCGCGATCGCAGGCAAACTGAAAGGCATTGGTCCCGGTCACCAGATGGTTGACCTGCAAAGGGATCACAGGATAGGAGTACGCGCAATGACCGGCCTGGGCTCGGTCATCCGGGATCGCATAGGGCCCCCTGCCATTGACGAAAAACCGCTTGTTGGCGGTCTTGGGATGACCGCCCCACAATTCCAGATAGAGTTCGGCCCGTTCCAGCGAGAATAGATCTTCTGGGATAGAGATAAGCTGCAAACCATTTGCCCGCGCTTCGCGACGTTTACCGTAATTCGGGTGCAAACTCAATTGCGGATCGTTCACACGCAGACGCTCCCCTTCCCTGAGATTGGCGACTCGGTGATCCCATTGGGCCCAATGCTCGCGAAAGAAGATGCCTTCTGCGAATAACGACTCAACATTGAAACACGCCAACCATAATAATATCGCGGTCGACTTCACCCTTTCCCTCTAATCTCTTCGAGCAATGCCCGAAGCTCTTTCACTTTAACCGGATGTTCTTCGGCCAAGTTCGTCGTCTCGCCGATGTCGGCATCGAGGTCGTAGAGTTCTTCGACTTCCGCCCGAGTTGCGTCGCGGGCATAGCGGGGGACTTGATGCTTGGCGGTCAGATATTTCCATTTGCCTCGACGGACCCCGTTGCCTTGGTAGTAGAATGTGTCGCGTGCGCCCTTCTCGCTTTGGCCGAATATTAACTCGGTTTGGTCGACACCATCGATGATACGATCGGCCGGAACTTTGAAGCCTGCCAGCGTGGCGAATGTGGGCATGAAGTCGATGGTTGCAAAGATGGCGTCGGAGACTCTGTTCTTCGGTACTCTCCCCGGCCAACGAACGATGCAGG
>JADFHU010000480.1 GCA_022567055.1 Planctomycetota bacterium | reverse complement strand
GATGAAGCCTCCCAGGAGAAGCTCCGTAGAATTCTCGTCGTTGAGGGCGATACGGGTACCGCCGAAGGAGGCGTTGTCCAACCCGCTGGCGGCGGCAACGCCGCGGTCATCGTAGAGCCACTCGTAGAGGACGCCGATGTCCATGCCCTGGTGGATATTGGCAAAGGTATATTCGAAGCCGGCGACGGTGGCCCAGTAGTTACCATTTACGGTGCTGTCTTTTGCAAGCGCCTCTCCCTTAAGCAGCCAATCGCCAATTACGTATTGGAGTTCCAGGCCCCATTGTTCGGCTTGACCGTAGACGGGCTGCAGTGTGGAACCTCCCGGGCCTGGCCGGAAACCCGGTTCGCGGTCGGTACCATCGAAGTAGGCGATCCCCCACTCCAGTCCGCCGAGGTAGTGCGACCAGCGAAAGGCCCCATCGATGTGTGTTTGGCCCTCGTCACTGAGGTAGATGGGATCGTTCGATATGACCGGGTTTCCTCGCAGGCGTCCCTCCGTCCCGGCGAAGGTGCGTTCCCGGAAGTAGGGGAGCAGAAAAAACTCAAAGTTGCCGAAGTCACTCACGTAGACAGCGTTGACCATGGGTTGACCCAGTTTGTCTTCGCCATCGGGATTCTCGACGAGGTCGGTCTGATTGATCACATCGACCAGATGCTGGCTCTCGGTGACGCCCCAGAACACCTTACTGATTCCCAGACGAAGCTCGATAAGCTCCCAACTTCCAACAAAGCTCAATTCCCGGATGTCGGCATGGCTACGGTCATCATCGAGGCTACTCCAGCGGACAAAGGGTTCAAAGGTCACGACTTTCCGGTCCTCTTCCCACGCCACCACGTATTCGGGTTGCAGGGTGACCGAGAAGTCCGCCCTGTCCGTGTTCCCGAACGCGCCTCGCTGGGGAAAGCCGCGTGCCTCCATCCCCAGCTCACCGGAGAATTCCCCTGGCAGGCCGGCCCCGACGACCAGTGAACAACCGAGCGCCAGGCAACAAAAGAGATGGTTGAAAGATAGACCCTTTGGTTGCATATTTGTAGGTGTAGAACTTTTTGGAAGAAGCGTCATCATAGCGTATTGCCTATATGGCTTATTCATGATCGTTGGTTGTAAATCTCACCTTCGGTGAGATTTAGGGTACACCACAGAGCGCACCGAGGACACAGCCCGGCCTCCGGCCGGAACCAAAAAAGATTTGAACCACAGAGAAAACTGAGGGCACAGAGAAAAGAAAGAAGATAGCTGCCGCGATAGCGCCTCTGTGGCCTCTGCGTCCTCTGTGGTTAAACACCCTACATATGCCGAAGGCATATGCTGATCTAAGCAACTGATGACAAAAGGGATACGACATAATCAGTGACATTATCTGGAAAGAATTTCCAGTTCTTGCGACCTTGCAATACAGTGGTCACAGAGAAAAGGGGAGAGACATATTCTGCAATGCCAAAACCGCAGACGCCAAGCCTGTTCGAGCTAGACCCACCCGAGGAGACGACTCCCTGCAGTCACATCCTGCGGGTTGCCTTCGAAAGCGGTGCCGATCAAGTCTTTAGCTACCTGTGCCCGGATGAGATCTGGCCCGTCCAGGCCGGTCAGCGGGTAGAGGCCCCCTTCGGTCGCGGCAACAAACAACAGACAGGCTTCTGCGTCCAGACCCAGCCGCTGCTGCCGCCAGCGCAAGACCCCGAGGCAGCCGTCCTCCCCTTCAAACTCAAGGCCATCTCCGCAGTCGTCGACACGGCACCCCTCCTGGATGCAACCCTGCTGGAGCTGGCCGAGTGGATCAGCAACTACTACGTCTGCCCGCTGGGACAGGTCTTGGCCGCCATGGTCCCCGGCGCGGTCAAACGATCCGCCGGCGTGAAAAAGAAGACCTATCTCCACCTGGTCCCAGGCGTCGATCTGGCCGAGCTCAAGATCCGCGGTACGCTCCAGAAGCAGATACTCGCCGCCCTGGAGAAGGGCGGCGCTCAGGATCCCGAGAGTGCCATCGCGCTGGCCCCGCTGGCCGAGCGCCTCAACTGTACCTCGCAGCCCGCCAAGGCCCTCGCGCAAAAGGGCACCGTTGCATTCACCACGCGTCACGAGCTACCCGCCTTGCCCGCCCTGCCCGGCGAATTGCTGGTCCCGGAAGAGCAGGACCTCATCATCAACGAGGACCAGCAGAACGCACTCAACCATATCCTGCACGAAGTTCAGCAGCGGCGTTTCGGCGTCAGTCTGCTGCACGGCGTCACCGGCAGCGGCAAGACCGAAGTCTACATCCGCGCCATCCAGGCCGCCCTGGAACAGAACTTGGGCGCCATCGTCCTACTCCCCGAGATCGCACTGACCGCCCAGACCCTGCAACGCTTCAAAGTCCGCTTCGGCAGCGTCGCGGTCCTCCACTCCGGCCTCAGTGCCACCCAGCGTCACGCCCAATGGCAGAGCATCCGGTCGGGACAAGCGCAGGTCGTCGTGGGTGCGCGCTCCGCCATCTTCGCCCCCCTGGCCACGCTAGGGCTCATCGTCGTCGATGAAGAACACGAGAGCAGCTACAAGCAGGACTCGCTGCCCCGCTATCACGGTCGCGACCTGGCCATCAAGCGGGCCCAACTCGCCCAGGCCCACTGCATCCTCGGCAGCGCCACCCCCTCCTTGGAGACCTTGCTGAACTGTCAGACCCGAGAGGTCTTCACCTGATCCTTCCCAAACGGGTCAAGGATCTTCCCATGCCCCACATGCGCCTGGTCGACATCCGCGAAGAACCCACCACCAAGAGCGGTTTCGATCTCCTGAGCGGCATCTTGACCGAAAAACTTGCAACCGTGCTCAGCCGGCAAGAGCAGGCGATCCTCCTGCTCAACCGCCGCGGCTACAGCAGCTTTATCTTTTGCCCCACCTGCAAGCACTCCCTACAGTGCAAAAACTGCGACGTCACCCTCACCTTCCACAAACGCAAGGGCCGCGAAGCCCCCACCGTCAACACCGTCTCGGGACGCCACCTCGGCTTCGGCCACGCCATCTGTCACTACTGCCAGGCCCAGGCCCTGGTCCCCAGTCACTGCCCCCTCTGCGCCGGCAAGATGATCATGATGGGACTGGGTTCGCAACGGCTCGAAGAAGAACTCGCCACCAAACTGCCCCAGGCCCGCGTCGCCCGCATCGACAGCGACTCCATGGCCCACCGCGACTACTACCAGATCCTCAAGCAATTCGGCGAAGGCCAGGTCGACATCCTGGCCGGCACCCAGATGATCGCCAAGGGCCTCCACTTTCCCAACGTCACCCTGGTCGGCATCATCAGCGCCGACACCGCCCTCTTCCTCCCCGATTTCCGGGCCAGCGAACGCACCTACCAACTCATCGCCCAAGTCGCCGGACGGGCCGGCCGCGCCGAGAAAAAGGGCGAGGTCATCGTCCAGACCGTCATGCCCGACCAACCCGCCATCCAATTAGCCAAGGCCGGAGACTTCGACGGCTTCGCCCGCCAGGAACTCGCATTGCGACAGCGCTGCAAACTCCCCCCCTACAGCCGCATGGCCACCATCGTCCTCCGCGACCAACAGTTCGAAAGACTCGAAAAGGCCGCCGAGCAACTCCGCCAACGCATCGACTACCTCCTCGCCTCCCTGGACCTGCAGGCCCAGGTCCGAGGCCCCCACCCGCCCTTGATCAGCCGCATCCAACGATTCCACCGGCTGCAAATCGTGATCCAGGCGGAGAGGCCCTCTATCCTGCAGACCCTCTTCCAATCCCTACGCGCCCAGCCACCCCTACGCCCGACCGTCAGAACCACGATCGATGTGGACCCGGTGAACCTGTTTTAGCCGCCAAGCCCCGGTATGCTTGGCCGCGCTGCCTCATGCCTCATCCATCTGTTTCCGGTGCACGATTACCATACGGTGATACGCCTCAGGATCAGCGAGGGAGCCAGAAGTGGATTTTCGACGAGGCAATGGTTATATTCTAGTTATGAAAAAGATTGATGCCGTTGAGATGGTGCGTACTATCCGCGACAAGCAACTCAAGGACACACTCGGAAAATCTCCCCAGGAAACGATAGACTACTTCCGTGCGAAAGCCGCGAAGATTGCGGAGAAAAAAGAAACTGATGAGTCGAGTAAGCGGTCATTCAGTCGCCGAGGATGCTTTACAGAAGGTAACAACGACGATGAAGGACACACTGCCTCTGAACATTCCTCTTGAAGAACTCGGATGCCTCTGCCGCCGCTACCAGGTAAGTGAATTAGCGCTCTTTGGCTCCATGCTCCTCCAGGACCACCGTCCCGAGAGCGATATTGATCTGTTGGTCAGCTTCCAGCCCGCGGCACGAGTGACCTTTTCGACCCTAGCTAGAATGCAACGCGAGCTTGCAGCCCTCTTGGGGCGCAAGGTGGATCTAGTTCCCAAGGATGGCCTGAAGCCGATCATCCGTGACCATGTACTGGCCACAGCGCGAGTGTTGTATGCGGCGTGAGCACCTCTACCTGCAGGACATCCTCGAGGCCTGCAATGCGATCCAGGGCTTTTTGGCAGGGATGGACGCCACGAAATTCTCGGCCAGCGAACTGCACAAGGCCGCTATCCTACAAAAGCTTACCGTGATAGGGGAGGCATCAGCTCGTCTCTCGCAAGCCTTTCGTGAGTCGTATCCCCAGATTGAATGGCGTGATATCATCGCCTTCCGCAACATTGCCGTCCATACGTATTTTTCAGTGCAGTGGGATATCGTGTGGGCAACGGCAACCGATGACATCCCGGTGCTTCGGCGTCAGATCATGGAGCTACTCGATATGGAAAATCAGGAACAGACCGGGGAGTAAGGCGCTCAAGCGGAAAAGTCAGCTCCCGGCCCAAATCCGAGGCCCCACCCGCCCGCCGTATCCAGCGCTTTCACCGGCTACAAATCGTGATCCAGGCGGAGAGGCCCTCTATCCTGCAGACCCTGATTCAGTCGCTGCGGGCCCAGCCACCGCTGCGGCCGGCCGTCAGGACCACGATCGATGTGGACCCGGTGAATCTGTTCTAAACGCCAGAACAAGTTCGGCCTTCGGCCGCAACC